>JAPHTL010000277.1 GCA_026193355.1 Rhodospirillales bacterium | reverse complement strand
CTGGCTGCCGATGATCCGCCTCGCGCGCAATATGGAGCCGGAGCAGGTGCGGTTGGCCGACGCCCTTGAACATATTACCGAAGGCTTCATCCTGTTTGGCCCCGACGATCGCGTGATGGCCTGCAATGATCACCTGCGGGCCATGTATCCCGGTCTGGCCGATGTGCTGAAACCGGGAACCCTGTGGCTTGACATGCTGGATACGGGTTTGGCGCGCGGGCTGTACCAGATTCCCGATGGGGTTTCCGTCTCGACGTGGCGCAAGCAAAGAATACAGCAACACCGGAATCCGGACGGGGCGCCGGTCCTGCAGCAACTGGAAACAGGCAGGTGGGTCCAGATCCGCGAACAACGAACGCGGGAAGGCGGTATCGTCGGCATTCGCACGGATGTGACCGAACTTCGCGAAGCCCACGAAAAGGTCGAAGCCGCCCGGCGAAATCTCGAACGGCAGGTCGAAGAAAGAACACGCGAATTGCGCGCTGCTGTCGAAGTTGGCCAATCGGCGGAAGACCAGTTGGCGGCCTCTAATCGTCGTTTCGTCCAGGCCTTCGATGTCAGCCCTGTTCCCTTGGCGATCACCGCAGCGGAAACCGGAGTCTATCTGGAAACGAATGTCGCTTGGCTGAAAGCATTGGGGTTTTCTCGGGACGAGGTCATCGGAAAAAACAGCATTGATCTCAATCTGTGGGCCAACCGTGAAGAGCGGCAGCAGGTTTGGGACGCCATCGCATCGGGTGTGCGTCTTCGTGACTTGGAGGTCAGGCTTCGCCGCAAGGACGGCGCGATTGCCCACACACTGCTCAGCTATGACCTGATTTCCAGGCCGGATGGCGCGCCGCAGGTCTTGTGGAGCGGCTACGACATCACCGACCGCGTGAGGGCCGAGCAGGCGGTGCAGGAAAGCGAGTCCCGTTTCCGCGATTTCGCCGAGACGGCGTCCGACTGGTTCTGGGAGATGGATGCCGATCTGCGATTTGCCTATTTCTCGGAAAAGGCGGAAGAAGGCCTGAAACGCGATCCCGCAGCCCTGATCGGGCAGACACGCTGGGATATCACCGATGAAATCGTGCATGACGAAAAATGGCAGGCCCACCGGGCGGATCTGGAAAGTCATCGCGCATTCAATGGATTCGAGTACGGGATCATTGTTGGCGGAAGCCCCGAATACATCTCGGTAAGCGGCAAGCCCGTGTTCGATGAAAAGGGCATTTTTGTCGGATACAGGGGGACAGGCCGCAACGTCACGGCGCGCCGTAATATCGAGGAAGGCCTGCGCCGTAGCCGGCAGACGCTGGAGGAAGCGCAGCGGATCGGCCACATCGGGAGTTGGGAGTACGATGCGGAGGAGGATCTGTTGACCTGGTCCAACGAAGTGCGTCGCATCTTCGGGTTGGAGGGCGAGACTCTAGCTGCCGATTACAAGACCTTCATCAATATGATCCATCCCGATGAGAGGGAAGGGGTCCATGAACAGATGTGCTCTCTATCCATGGACAACCCCTTTCAGATCGAATACCGCATCGTCCGTCCGGATGGATCAATGCGTTGGCTCCATGAGCGGGCTGAGGCGGTTGAGGAAAAAGACGGAAAAACAACGCGGACCCGGGGAACGGTGCAGGACGTGACCGAACGCAGACTGGCCGAGGATCGGATACGGGAAAGCGAGAAGGCGGCCACCCAGGCGCAGGAGCGGCTGCTCGACGCCATCACCGCCCTGCCCGGCGGCTTTGCCCTGTTCGATGCGGATGATCGCCTTGTCCTGTGCAACGAGGTCTATCGCCGGATGTATGGCACCCATGATGATGTCGTTTCCGTCGGAAGCACACTGGAAGAGATGTTGCGCAAGGGGTTGGAATACGGCGATTACGCCGCTGCCAAGGGGCGCGAGGAAGAATGGCTGTCCGAGCGAATGGCCCAACACTTCAATCCAAAGGAGCTGATCACCCAGGAACTGAGCGATGGTCGCTGGTTGCAGATTTTCGAACGCAAGACCAGGGAAGGCGGTATCGTCGGTATGCGCATTGACATTACCGACCTGAAGAAGCGTGAAGCCGAACTGGGCAAGGCGCTCCTGGAAGCGGATATCGCCAACCG
>JAPHTL010000104.1 GCA_026193355.1 Rhodospirillales bacterium | reverse complement strand
CCGTAGCCGAATTTCTGGTGAAAGATACGCTCTCCGACGGCATAACCATCGCCATCGCTTATTCCGACAACCTGCGAAGCCTTCATGTCGATAACCGTGCCGGGCCGCGACCAGCCGTCCGCGGCGGCACGGCCCCGGTTGCGACGTCCGAAATCGCCCCCTGAGGAGGAACCGAAGCCCCGCTCCCGATAGCCCCCGCCGTACAGTCCAGGCTGGGCTTCCGTTTCAACGTGTTCGCGCGGCATTTCGTCGATGAACCGCGACGGCAGGGCGCTTTGCCATTGATTGTAGATGCGACGATTGGCGGCGAAAAAGACCATTGCCCGTCTTCTCGCGCGGGTCAGGCCGACATAGGCGAGGCGACGCTCTTCCTCCAGCCCCTTGATGCCGCTTTCATCAAGCGCGCGTTGGTGGGGGAAAAGACCTTCTTCCCATCCGGGAAGGAAAACCATCTCGAACTCCAGCCCCTTCGCCCCATGCAGGGTCATCAGGCTGACCTTTTCGTCGGAATCGCCCTGATCGTTTTCCATGACAAGCGAGACGTGTTCGAGGAAACCGCCGAGGGTTTCAAACTCGTCCAGCGCCGAAACCATTTCCTTGAGGTTATCCAGCCGCCCCGGCGCGTCGGGCGACTTGTCGAGACGCCACATCTCGGTATAGCCCGACTCATCGAGGATCGTCGCGGCGACTTCGGCATGGGATGTATGCGCAAGCAGCCCCCGCCAGCGATCCAGATCACCGAGCAGCGTACGCAACGCATTCCGCGCCCTCGGCTTGATCTCGTCGGTTTCGATCAACCGGGCGACCGCCTCGGTCATGGGAATGCCGGACGAACGCGCCAGTTGATGGACGACCTGCATTGTCGCCTGGCCGAGCCCTCGCTTCGGCACGTTGGCAATGCGTTCAAAGGCGAGATCGTCTTCGGGTTGCACGACGATCCGGAGGTAGGCGATGGCGTCCCTGATTTCCTGACGCTCGTAAAAGCGCAACCCGCCGACAACGCGATAGGGAACACCAAGCGTCATCAGGCGTTCCTCGAATTCGCGCGTCTGGAAACCGGCGCGAACAAGGACGGCCATTTCGCTCAATGGATGGCCTTTGGAATGCAGTGACTCGATCTCGTCGCCGACGGCGCGCGCTTCCTCTTCGCCATCCCACACCCCACGTACCGCGACCTTCTCGCCGCGTTCGCCCTCCGTCCACAGCGTCTTGCCGAGACGTCCCTCGTTGTTGGCGATAAGGCCGGAAGCAGCCGCGAGGATATGTCCTGTCGAACGATAGTTACGTTCCAGACGGACCACGGTCGCACCGGGGAAATCCTCCTCGAAACGCAGGATGTTCCCAACCTCGGCGCCGCGCCACGAATAGATCGACTGATCGTCGTCGCCGACGCAGCAGATGTTTCTGTGTCCCTGCGCCAGAAGACGCAACCACAGGTACTGCGCGACGTTTGTGTCCTGATATTCGTCCACCAGAATGTAGCGGAAGCGGGACTGGTAGCGTTGCAGCACTTCGGGCGCAGCGGCGAACAGGGTCAGGTTCAACATCAGAAGATCGCCGAAATCGGCGGCGTTGAGGGTGCGCAGACGGTCCTGATACTCGGCGTAGATTTCAACCGCCTGCCCGTCGGCGAAATCGGCGCCATCTTCATTGGCGACCCGGTCAGGCATCAAGCCACGATCCTTCCAGCGCTGGATAACGCCAAGCAGCACCCGTACCGGCCAACGCTTGTCATCGATCTGGCGCGCCTGCGTCAGTTGCTTGAGGAGACGAAGCTGATCATCGGGATCGAGGATGGTGAAGTTCGGTTTCAACCCCGCCAGTTCGGCGTTTTCCCGCAGGATACGCGCGCCCAGCGCATGAAAGGTTCCGATCCACCAGCCTTCGACATCATGGCCGACCAGCCGGGCGACCCGTTCGCGCATTTCGCGCGCCGCCTTGTTGGTGAACGTCACGGCGAGTATTTCCCACGGACGCGCCCTGCCGCCCATCAGGATATGGGCCAGACGGGTCGTCAGTACGCGGGTCTTGCCGGTTCCGGCCCCGGCCAGAACCAGAACGGGGCCATCGACCGATTCCACGGCCGTCCGCTGGGCTTCATTCAGGCCGTCAAGATGCGGCCCTCCGGCCATCGTCGGTCGGGCGATTTCAGAAATCGGGCGGGGATCGTCGGTCAGGTCGAAAGGGTCGGTCATACCTTCATATATAGCATCGCACCGGCGTCGGTCGACAGCCGATGCACGGGCCGGGTTTCCTTCTCAGCGTTCCTCGTGCTCTTCGCGACGGGCGCGCAGAAGCGCGTCGTTATAGGCCTTCACCACATCGACCTCGTGCAGGGCGCCGAGAAGCTTCCTGCCGGTTTGCGTATCGACCACCGCGATGTGTTCAAAGGCGTTCTCGCGCATCACCTGCAAGGCGTCGTTAAGGCTCTGTCCGGG
>JAPHTL010000186.1 GCA_026193355.1 Rhodospirillales bacterium | reverse complement strand
CCTGTTGGAACGGAACTTGGCCAGACAATCGGGCGGGGAGTGGATGTCCACGGTCGTGATCTGCCACATCAGGTGCCCCGCTGCGAAGGCCAGTCCCACGTAGAATGGCCATGTAAGCCCGGCCAGCGTTCCGGCAGCGGCAATCAGGGCGAGTGCCACAACGGAAAAACCGGACAGCCATTTCGGGGTGTCATCGCCCAGACGTAGGGCAGTTGAGCGCAGGCCGATCAACAGGTCGTCCGCCTTGTCCTGGTGGGCGTAGATGGTGTCATAGACGAGGGTCCAGAAAATCCCTGCCACATACAGAAGCACGGGCGCGGCCGACAGGTCCCCGCGCACCGCCGCCCAACCCAGCAACGCCCCCCAGTTGAAGGCGAGGCCCAGCACCACCTGCGGCCAATAGGTAAACCGCTTCATGAAGGGATAGACGGCGACCATCAGCAACGAAGCCGCCCCCAGGATGATGGAAAAATCGTTGAGTTGCAGCAAAATGGCCAGCCCCATGGCCAGCAAAAGGCCAAGGAAAGCAAACGCCTGTTTGGGGCTGACCGCGCCGCTGGGAAGGGGGCGGGTGGCCGTGCGTTCGACCTTTCCGTCGAAATTGCGGTCCGCCAGATCGTTCACCGTGCATCCCGCCCCGCGCATGATGACCGCGCCCAGCCCGAACAGGATCATCAGCCACCAGTCAGGCCAACCATCCGCCGCCATGGACAGGCTCCACCAGCCGGGCAGCAAAAGCAGCCATGTGCCGATCGGACGGTCTAGACGGGCAAGGCGCATATACGGGCGCGCCGCTGCCGGGACCAGCCTGTCGATCCAGTCGTCGCTGAGAATATCGCTGTGTGGTGTGTGCTGGCCTTCGCTCATTGCCCATACATACGAAAAAAAAGTGTTCAACGCCACAGGCGGCAGACAGGTGCGCGCCGGATCGACACCGTTTATGATGATCCCATGACGGAATCGAATGCAAAGTGTCGCCTGTATGTCGCGACTCCCTTGTCGGAAAACGCCCCGGTGTCCTTGCAACCGGCGCAAGCCCATTACCTGCGCAACGTCCTGCGCATGCAGGCTGGCGACGCCATCGCCGTGTTCAATGGGCGGGACGGGGAATGGCTGGTGGAGATCGACCGGTTGGACAAGAAGGGCGGGGAAGGCCACGCGATTCGCCTTCTGCGGGACCAGAGGGCGGAACCCGATCTGTGGCTGCTGTTTGCGCCGATAAAGAAGGCGCGACTTGATTTCGTCGTCGAGAAGGCGGTGGAACTGGGCGTGTCGGGACTGTTCCCTGTGATGACGGCAAACACGTCGGTGGGCCGGGTCAATACGGACCGCCTGCGCGCGCAGGCCGCCGAAGCGGCGGAACAGTGTGAGCGCCTGAGCGTTCCCAGGGTTGCGGAATCGATGTCATTGAAGGAAATTCTTGCCGATTGGCCGGCGGGGCGTGTGCTGCTTGTCCTCGACGAGCGCGGCGATGCGGCCGTCCCCATCGCCGAAGCTTTTTCCCGGTTAAACGACGAACAGGGGCGGCCTGTTCCCGCCGCGATTCTGGTCGGGCCGGAAGGCGGGTTTGCATCTTCGGAACTTGACGCTTTGGGAAAACTGCCCATTGTTAGGCGGATCAGCCTTGGTTCGCGTATTCTCCGTGCGGAAACGGCGTCTGTGTCTGCGCTTGCTTGCTGGCAGGCAATCAACGGCGACTGGCGCGGATCGCGACCCAAAGGGCAAAATGACGCGTGACGTTTGTCGCCAAATATCCACTGACAGGTTTTCATCCATGGCACCATCCCCCTCCGAAACGATCACTGACCGGCGTCAATTGGTTGAGCACCTCGAAAGCGGGTGCAAACCGAAGGATCAGTGGCGCATCGGCACCGAACACGAAAAGTTCGCCTATCGCCTGAGCGACCTTCGCCCCCTCGATTACGAAGGGCCGAACGGTATTCGCAAGGTTCTTGAGGGGATGACCCGCTTTGGCTGGGAACCGGTTATCGAAAACGGCCTGCCGATCGCGCTCAGGGGCGAAGACCTGTCCACCGTAACGCTGGAACCGGGCGGGCAACTGGAGCTGTCCGGCGCACCGCTCGAAAGCATTCACCAGACCTGCAAGGAGGTGGG
>JAPHTL010000108.1 GCA_026193355.1 Rhodospirillales bacterium | reverse complement strand
GTGACGAGCATGGTTCACCTGCATGCCCGTGCGATCCGTTTCAAGGGGAGTGACGGGAAAACGATCGTCGCTGTCGCGCCTTTGCCCGATCACATGGTGTCGACCTGGGCCTTTCTCGGTTTCGATACGGGCAGGGCAGACGGAAAAGACCCGTTTCCCGATTTTGACGCCGTATAAAAACCTCCCCCCGGAAGGTTCACAATTTCTTAACCGCTTGATTGCTATGACTTTTAACCGACGGCGACGCCCTCAGGGATGGTGTCGCCTGTCTGTTGAACCAGCAAGGGGGTACTGGTTGTGGAAAAAACCAGAGAACCACTCCATCTTCGTCTTTCACGAAAAAGAAAGGCGACAAGGGCTGTCGTCTACATCATTTCGGCGCTGGTTATCGTCTCGCTTTTCGCCTAGCCCCTCTCGTCTCGGCGAAATTTAACGACATGGCATGGCGTATGGGTGCCTGACGGCTTATATTCCGCCCTGTGACTGACAGTTTTGCCCATTTTTTGACACATCACCCTGATACGGTCCCGCTGGTATGACGCCAGACACCCCATTGCGCCTCGCTGTTTTTGATCTCGATGGAACCATTGTCGACAGTCAGGGGGCGATTATCGAAGCCATGCATCAGGCAAGCGCCCTTCATGGCTTCCCCGCGCCGGGTCCGGCCGCCGTCAGGCACGTTGTCGGCTTACCCCTGATCGAAGCGGTCGCCCGCCTTTTTCCTGACCTTGACGGGCCTTCCCACGAGGAACTGACCGAAAGCTACAAGAACGCGATCATAGCCATGCGGCAGGCCGGAACAATCAGCGAACCGCTCTTTCCCGGCGCGCGCGACGCCATCCACGCCATCGACGCCGACGGGTGGCTGTTGGGAATCGCCACCGGAAAACCGCACCGCGGTCTGGTCAACACGCTGGAGCCTCATGGCCTTCTCGATCGCTTCATCACTCTGCAAACGGCAGACCGGGCGCCTGGCAAGCCAAGCCCCGAAATGCTTTTCAGGGCCATGGGCGAAAGTGGCGTTGATGCCGGGCGTACTGTGATGATCGGCGATACGAGTTACGACATGGAGATGGCTGCCAACGCCGGGGTCATGGCGATCGGCGTCGCCTGGGGATATCACGACAGGGAAGGGCTTCTGGCGTCCGGGGCCAGCCATATCGTTGAAACCTACGATGAACTGGTCATCGTTCTGCGTGAACTTGGGGGATTGGTTTGATGCGCTGGATTGGCCGCATGGTTGCGGTGTTCTTCGTGCTTGTCGCCGCCCTGGCGGTGTCTGTCCTGGCTATTATCAAAAGCACGGACGTCAACGATTATCGCACCGCCATCACCGAACAGGCGAAATTGCTTACCGGCCGTGACCTTGTTATCGAAGGTGAACTGGGGATCGACGTATCCCTTTCCCCGTCCATCGTTGTGGAAGGCATTCGTTTTGCGAACGCCCCATGGGGGTCGAAGCCCGAAATGCTGTTCGTAAGACGGATGGAGGCGCGTCTTAACCTCCTTCCTCTGATCACGGGCGATATCCAGGTGGAAACCGTGGTTCTCATCGAACCGACCGTTCTTCTCGAGAAAGATGCCAGCGGCCGCGGCAACTGGATCTTCGATGTGCCGGATAAGGCAAGGCAAGCAGCCTCGTCCGCCCCCCTTTCCCTGCCCGCGGTCCATCGCGTCATCATCAGGGACGCACACGTCGTTTATGTGGATCCCAATGCGAAAATCCGACAGGAAGCGGCCGTGAAGTCCCTTGATGCGTGGGCGGAAAACCTGGACAGCCCGATTCATATGGACGTATCGGCGGAGGTTGGCGGCCGCCGCTTCGACGCCGTTGTTCAGTTGGGCGGAATTCGGAATCTGCTCGTTGCCGGTACGCCCTATCCCGTTTCGGTGGAAGGCGCGGTCGGTGGTGCGCAAATCCGTATTCAGGGAACCGTGGGAAAACCGCTTGAGGGTCGTGATCTGAACCTGACGTTCTCCGCGGCGGGCGATGATATCCGTTCCATTGCCGATTATATGGGGGGTGGTTTTGATGTTCCTGCGCTCGGCGCCTACAGCGTAGCGGGTCGCCTTGGCGATACCGTTTCGGGGTACTCGCTTGAGGGGTTGGCCGTTCGGGCGGGCGGCAGCGATATTGGCGGCAGCGTGAACATCTCCCTGAAGTCCCCCCGTCCGAGGATTGAAGGCAAACTGGAATCTTCGCTTATCAATCTGGACCCCTTGATCGGTGAATCGGACGGTCCTTCGGAAAAGACCTCCGGCAGCGATGAAGCGACCGGAGGGAAAAGGCTGTTTCCGACAACCTCCCTCTCTGTCGAGCCCCTGTCTTCATTCGATGGCCGTATAGACCTTGTCGTCCGGCGGGTGACGGCCGGAAGGGTCGTGATTGATGACCTTGACCTTGTTGCTGTTGTCGAG
>JAPHTL010000206.1 GCA_026193355.1 Rhodospirillales bacterium | reverse complement strand
CGCGCCCTTTGCGATTCCCTTAAAAAGCTGAAGGTGGGGTGCCTGGTTGTCCGTCCTGCGGGATAAGGCGCCCAGCGCTGTCATCTTTGGTTGCTCCGGCCCGGTCCTGACCGGGGACGAGGCGCGGCTGTTCGCCGACGTGGATGCCCTTGGCTTCATTCTTTTCGCACGGAACTGCCAGAATCCGGAACAGGTCCGACGGCTCGTTGATTCACTGAGGGACGCCGTGGGGCGTGATGACGCACCCGTTCTGATCGATCAGGAAGGGGGGCGCGTTGCCCGTCTGCGGCCGCCATTCTGGCGAGATTCGCCCGCCGCGGCCCGATTTGTCGACCTTGCCCGCAAGGACTTGCGCATGGGGGCGGAGGCCGCCCGGATAAACGCTCGCCTGATGGCGGCGGAGTTAAGGGAGCTGGGCATTACGGTCGATTGCGCGCCGGTTCTTGATGTGCCGCAACCCGATGCGGACCCCATAATCGGCGATCGGGCTCACGGAACAACGCCGGAGATGGTTGCCCATCTGGGGCGCGCCGTTTGCGAGGGACTTCTGGCTGGCGGCGTTACCCCCGTCCTCAAGCATATTCCTGGACACGGCCGCGCCCGTGTCGACAGCCATCAGGCGCTGCCGGTCGTCGAGACCCCCGAACCGGTGCTGAAGGCGGTTGATATGGCCCCCTTCGCCACGCTGTCTTCCGATCCCCTTGCCCCGGCTCTCTGGGGGATGACAGCCCATGTCGTCTATACCGCATTCGATCCACAGGCCCCGGCAACGTTGTCGGAACGCGTGATCGGCGATGTGATCCGTGGGGCCATCGGCTTTGACGGATTTCTGGTTTCCGATGACCTGGAGATGAAGGCGCTTAGCGGCACACTTGCTTCACGTACGAGGGGCGTGTTGAAGGCCGGGTGCGATGCCGTTTTGCATTGCAGTGGCGATCTGGAGGCCATGCGGGCGGTGGCCGAAGCAATCGAGCCGCTTGATGCCCGTGCGGTGAACCGATTGCAGCAAAGCGGCGCGGCGCGCCCCGACCCGGATGATGCGGATATTGGCGAACTCGTCGAGCGCCTTGGAACCCTTCTTGAAGGGGGGGCTGTCTGATGTCTTTCGCCGACATGCTTTTCGCGGCGTCCGTCTGGGCCTTGCCGATTCTGCTCGCTGTAACCCTGCACGAGGCTGCGCACGGCTGGGCGGCCTGGAAACTGGGGGATGACACAGCCCACAGGATGGGACGGGTCAGCTTCAACCCGTTTCGTCATATCGACCTTTTCGGAACCATCCTGATGCCTGCGGCCCTGTTGTTCCTTTCCGATGGGCGGTTCATGTTCGGTTTCGCCAAGCCGGTGCCCGTCAACTTCATGCGACTACGCAACCCGCGCCGCGACATGATACTTGTCGCCGCGGCCGGACCTGGTACCAACCTTGCGCTTGCCGTTATTGCCGCGTTGCTGTTTCACGCTGTTGGCAATGTCCCGGAATGGGGCCGGGAATGGGTTGCCTTCAACCTGTTGAACAGCATGTGGATCAACCTTCTCCTCTGTGTTTTCAACATGTTGCCACTGCCGCCTCTGGATGGGGGACGCGTTGCCGTTGGCCTTTTGCCTGCTTCTCTGGCGCGACCGTTGGCGCAGTTGGAAAGGGTTGGCATCTTCATAATTCTGGGTGTCTTGTTTATTCTGCCCATGGTGGGGGATGCGCTTGGGGTTCAGTTGAACGTATTCTCGTGGCTTGTCGGCGCACCGGCGCAGTTCCTGATGGACCTTATCGCCAAGGGCGTCGGGATTGCGGGCTGAGGCCAACGGAAAGGAAAGCATGGAAAGCGAAGATCAGGATTTCGAGGGACCGGAGAACGCGGACGATCGTCCCGAGGATCTCTTGGGCGTCGCCTTCGTTGTCGATATCGACGGCTATGAAGGGCCGTTGGATGTTCTGCTTGCTCTCGCCCGGGAGCAAAAGGTCGATCTTGTCCATGTTTCAATCCTGCAACTCGCCGACCAGTTCCTGCATTGGGTCACGGAAGCGCGCCGCGCCAGTCTTGACCTTGCCGCCGATTACCTCGTCATGGCCGCGTGGCTGGCCTACCTGAAGTCGCGCATGCTCATCCCCGAACCGGAAGGGGCGGAGGAGCCGAGCGGTGAGGAAATGGCGGCTGCGCTGGCGTTCCAGTTGCAGCGTCTGGAGGGAATGCAGGAAGCGGGCGGCCGCCTGAT
>JAPHTL010000110.1 GCA_026193355.1 Rhodospirillales bacterium | reverse complement strand
TCGGGCAGGGCCTCCACCGTCACCTTGAACGGCTTGCCGTCGAGTGCGCTGTAAAGGACGTTCTTTTCCAGAATGGCGGTGTTCCACAGCGTAATCGGCAATGCATCGGCAGGCAGGGTTTCGGCCTTGCCATCGGCGACGACATCCAACCCCACATCACCGGCCTTCATGGCGACCTCGTGCGGGGTTCCGTCATCATCGGTCTTTGACGTCAGGGCCACCAGACGACCGCCCTTCCAGACCTCGGTCCGTTCGTGGTCGTAGGTGAAGTTCATGAACAGGACCTTGGCGCGCGACGTGCTGACCACATTGACCTGCAACGCATCACCATCGCGCCGAAAATCGAACCGGTGCGAGCCAACCGGCTCGCCTTCCTTCAGCATCACGTACTCCAGGCTTTCCGGCATCGCCGCGGCGGGATTGGCCGCCCACGCCATCGCCGCCAGAATCAGCGTCGCCCCAAGAATCACCTTCGGAATCACGCCCATCCGTCTGTCCCCCATGCCGGTTTTGCGATGACCTATCCTACTTCCCGTAACCAAAAGCCTCAACCAGCGGCGCCAGATCGGCCTCAATCGGTGACAGTTGTGCTTCGTAGCGTTTCCAGCGCCCCGCCGCGCGATCGAAAATTTCCGCGCCGACATCGCGATAGCTAGGCGTGGCGATGGTGCGCCCGGCAGTCCTTTCCCGATAGGTCGAAACCGCATCATCCCAGCCGACCCCGATGAAATCGAGAACGCCGCGAACCGTCCCGTCGAAATCGCCAACAAGGTCCTCGTAGCGGTATTCATGCCAGGGCGTTGTCAGGGCGTCGCGATAGCGCAACCAAAGGCCCATGACGGCGGCATAGGTACGCCCCGTCCCTTCCAGATCAAGGAAGTTGACCATGGCGTCGTTCGGGGCGAAGCGCTGCATGAAGCAGCTGAGGCAGCAATCGCGCGGGTCGCGCAGGGCGACGACGATCCGTGCATCGGGAAACAGCACATTGACCAGCGCCAGATCGACGATGTTGAGCGGCAGCTTGTCGACCAGACGACGGCCCTTCAGGCCACCGACGGTTTTTTCCGCCTCCGTCCAGAACAGTGTTTTCAGGCGATCGATATGCCGGATCTGCAAGGCATCCAGGCCGTCCGGATATCCACCCTCGGCGGCCAACAGTTCCTGCGCCCTTAGCAGAACGGGCGCCAGTGGCGAAACCTCACCTGTCGTTGCAAGCCCCGGATGGGCGGCAAGGGCCTGTTCCATCAGGGTCGTCCCGGAACGGGGAAAGCCAACAAAAAAGACCGGGGATGGGCGATCTTCGGGCGGACTGCCCGAAGCGGCAACCTCGATGTTTTCGCGGCTGACCCAGTCGGTCAGCGCCTGAACATGTGATAAAAACCGCTCGCCCTTCCAGCGCGCCATGTCCGGCGCGGTTGCGCGAAGCGCGTTCCCTTCGGCAAAGGCCGCAAACGCATCGGCGGGCGCATCCAGACGATCAAGAACCAGCCCCATTTCGAAACAGGCCTCGGTCCGCTCATAGGCGTCGCGACTGGCGGACAGAACCTTTTCCAGTTCGCCCTTCGCCGTTTCAAACCGTTCGCGACGGCGCAGGATACGCGCCAGAACAAGCCGCACTGCGGGCGTGGGTTCCTTTTGCAACGCCTCAAGAACCGTTGCTTCGGCCCCATCCAGATCGTTCGCCATCTCAAGGGCGGAGGCCAGATTGATCCGCAGGCGCACGGAATCCGGGCTGCGCGACAAACCGGCGCGAAGGCAGGTCACGGCCTCTTCATTGCGGTTAAGCTTGATGAGCGCCGTACCCAGATTGGCGCAGGCGTTCTCATTGTCCGGGGACCGGCTGACGATCTGCGCCAAGGCCTTCACGGCCTTTCCATGGCGACCCAGCGTCAGGTGAAGGGTGCCCAGATTGAACAGGGCGTCATCGTTCGCGGGATCAATCCGGACGGCTTGTTCGAATGCCTCAACCGCCTCGTCCGCCCGCCCGGCATGGGTCAGGGCGACGCCGAGGTTGACGTGATAGCGGGCGTCTTCGGCATCGATTTCGATGGCCCGGCGGAATTCGGCCTCGGCCTCTTGCGGCTTCCCTGTCTGAAGAAACGCGATGCCCAGCATGTGCCGCGCATCGGCATTGTCGGGATCGGAGCCCAGAATCCTGCGATAGGCTTCCGACGCTTCGTCGATACGCCCGGCCTTGTGCGCCGCGACGGCGGTTTCGAATGTAGTGGGTTTATCCCCGCTCATCGATCGAACCGATCCATCACATAAGGCCCTTCTTGATCATACGTCCAAGGTCGCACCCGGC
>JAPHTL010000193.1 GCA_026193355.1 Rhodospirillales bacterium | reverse complement strand
TTTGTAATCAGTAGGTCGCGGGTTCAAATCCTGCAGCCGGCACCATTTTTCACTAATAAAACGGGCTCCCTCTCCCCATATCGGGTTTTGCAATGGAAGGGGTGATGTGATCGCGATCACATCAAGGGCGGATTCCACAAGACTAGACTCCAGGATAGACAAGCCCCGATGCATGCCTGCCATGCCGGACAAACAAACCAGAAAGGTGGCGCTTTCCCGTATGAAGCGTCTCCAATTGGTCCTCTTACGCCAGCACGATGAGTATCTGGCGTCATGCAGGGCAGACTTGCCAAAGGCTCACAGGGCTTGCTGGGAGTGAGGTTCAAAAATGAAAAAAGCAACGATCGCCGCCGCAACATGCGTGGCCCTGTCGGGTTGCGCTGTCCTTCCCGTTCCCTTCCAGATCGCCATGCTGGCGGCTGATGGCATCAGCTATCTGGAAAGCAAAAAGTCACTGAGCGATCACGGTCTTTCAATGGTCACAGGAAAAGATTGCGCCATGTGGCGCATTCTGCCCGAGGGGCAGCCCTGCCGCGACACGGAGAACTCAAGCGCACTGGCCTCCGCCGAAGATGCGGGCCAGGCCAACGAAATGTCGTTGACCTTCGTCATCGAAACGGCCCACATGCGCAGCCATCCATCCGACGAATCATCCATCATCCGACCGCTGCGTGTCGATGAAGTGGCCGAGCGTCTGGACGAAACCGACGGATGGGTCAGGGTCAGGATCTATGACGATGTCCATCATACGGTCGAAGAAGGCTGGGTGAACAGAACATCCATTCAGGACGTCACCGGCTGAGGAAACCGGCCAGGAGGGGGATAAGGGAAAAGACGCCCAACCGGGCGCCTTTGGGGGATCGCCGTCACGGATCGTTCAGTTTGCGCCGGACAATACCGGTTTATTGTACGCGGCCTCATTCCTGGCAAAGGCCCTGTCCTCGACCGACTCAATGATCCGGGTCGCCCCGGAGACCAGGTCCCGCGCCTTGCACTGATCCCTGTTGGAGCATTCGCAACGCGCCATGAGGCGCAACGCCGCCCTGAGCAGATCCAGCCTGTTGGGGCAGATATCCGTCTGCGCGTCCTCAATTCCCTGCGCTGGACAATAGCCGTACCCCCCACGCGAATTGATGCACTGACGGATAACCTCCGTCGCCTGGCGGATATTCTGGCTTACTGCGGACATCGGACTTCCCCTTTGCAACCCCCAGGAACAAATCGATCAGGGCGAATCCGCGTACTCTACTAACACCATCACACCCGGTCATCACCCAGTCGGGTGATAAGATAATTAATACAATTCCAAAGGTTAATTTGATCGCCCGCGATCCATCAGAACTCGACACCTGTGAGCGGAACGCTGCCTGCAGCCATGGCCGCAGGGCCCGTCAAGACAAGCTTGACCAACTCAGATTGCCGGTTGGTTCCTGTCTTCCTGAATGCCTGCTTCAGGTGGGTTCGTACGGTGTTCATGCTTACACCAAACTCTTCCGCCGCCGACTCCAGCCTTTTCCCGCCGACCAGAGCCTGCACGACCCTGGCCTCCGCCTCGGTCAAGGCATAAAGCCTTTGCAGCACGTCGGCGGCCGGGGCGGTCTGGCTTTCCGGATCAGTGATGAAAACCAGGGCGGCGGCCTTCTTGCCGGCCGAGGCATATCCACTACTGCCAATCGGCGACACCAGAACAGAAAGAGGCCGCAACATGGAGGGGCGACTAAGCGACATTGCCGCATATTCGAGGGATTTTCCGGAAATCGCGCTGTCGATCAAGCGATGCAGTTCATGGGTCTCGCAAACGACGGAGGTTCGGCATACGCCCGTCACGCCGACTTCTATCCCGTCGCCGCAAGCCATTATTTCCGCAGCTATCCGGTTCATGAAAACCGCGCGATAATCTTTGTCGATAACCAGAACGCCGTAAGGCAGACGGTTGAGGGCGGCCAGGCCGAACCCCCCCTCATCTCCATCCATTGCATTCCCTGTTCGTTCGGAATTGGCGGCCGTGTCTGCGGCGCCCGCTTCTCCGCCATGGGGTCGATAGGTTTCGCCACTCAGGGTCAGACGCAGGGCTTCAAGCATGACATCCGACCCGGAGGACTTGAAAATATACCCTGAAACGCCGCATTCGAGGGTCTGACGGATCATTCCGCTGTCTTCCGAAGCGGAGAAAACAACCAGCGGCGTATCGGGAAGCGAGGCGCGCACCGCGCGCAATCCATCAAGAGGGTCCATGCCGGGCATGTTCAGATCGGCGATAACCAGACCAACGCCGGTTTCAGATCTGACCAATGAGAGGAGTTCATTGTAATCCTGCGCTTCGACGACCTTTACGTGATCATCCAGCCGCTCAATAACCGTCGCCACCCCCGCACGAACAAGCGGGTGATCATCGGCAAGGATAACCTTCATGGACACAAACGGCTCCCCCTGTGTGCGACCGTTTTCCCAAGGTTAGGTTATTCATTTTGCTTGAAGGAAAAGGCGCGCTTCATTGTGATGAAGTGCGTGGAAAATTCAACTTTTACATGAGGGTCGCGAAAAAAATGGGGGCCCGGGTACAACCCCGAGACCCCCAAGTCCGCCGAGAAACTTCGTCTTGCTCAGGGCAATCCCAATATGCAAAACCGTGATCATTATCTGTAGCAGCCAACGTCCGGTCGTCACCCAAACGGGTGAAGAAGCGTCTGATTCAGGCTTTTTTTTAATGCCAGCGCCAGAATTTGACGAAAGTACATGGAAAATCAGGGGAAACTCCCCATATAATAGAACGACGAAGACCGCGCTGGAGCGCGGCGCACGCAAGGAAGGGGTTTATCGCCCTTACCTGAAAAGAAAAACACAATGTTGGCGCGTGGGAAAAATGGTCGAATATAATTTTCAGACTCTCCGTATCCTTGTGGTCGATCCGTCGGAGGTTTTGCGGTCCCTTCTGGGCACCGTCCTCAAAGGGCTCGGCGTTGGTGAAGTCATCCTCTGCGAGGACGGCGCATCGGCGATTGAACGGCTCGAACGGGAAAGCGTCGACATCGTCATTTCGGAATGGATGATGGAGCCGCTGGACGGATTGATGCTTTTACGCTGGATCCGACGGCACAAGGATTCCCCCAACCGCTTTCTGCCTTTCCTGATGGCATGCGCCCAACTGGACAAGAAAAGGATCGCCCAGGCAATCAACATGGGGGCCAACGACCTTATGGCGAAACCCTTTACCGCAGCCGGACTGAACCGGTCGTTGATCGCCCTGATCGAGCGAAACCCCCTCTTTGTCAGGACCAAAGCCTATTTCGGCCCGGACAGGCGCCGCAAACGCGTGGATTTCGATGGAATGGAGCGCAGGGAAATAGACGAGGCCGGCGGGGAAGGCGGAGAGGAAGCCTGGAACGCGGAAACCCCGGACATCCGATTCTATCGTCTTCCACCCGTCCTCAGAACCAGGGCCATGGCGAAGAGCCCCACGGCGAACATGGCCGATGAGGAGGCGCTCATCAAGGCCGAGAGGGACATCAAGAAGTGGGACGAGGATTACGCCGATTGGGCGCTGACCAGGGTTCGCCTTCTCTGGCGCGAATACGAAGCTGCATCAAAAATCACAGGCGAATCAGACGAAACCGCCATACCCATGAAGCGAATCGCCCTGATCGCCCGCGAGGTCGGCAAGGAAGCGGAAATATTCGATTACCCGTTGCTTGCCGATTTCGCCCGCTCGCTCCTCTCGGCCAGCCACCACACTTTGGGCCTGTCGGGAAAACACATGGAACTGGTCAAGACGCATATCAAGGCCATGGAAGCCGTGGCCAAAGCGAAGCTGACCGGCGACGGCGGCGACGCCGGACGAGAAATCGTCCGCGCCCTCAAGGAGGCGAACAGGAAGGTCATGGGCGAGCCAGCCA
>JAPHTL010000233.1 GCA_026193355.1 Rhodospirillales bacterium | reverse complement strand
GGCCGCGTTGCGGCGGCGACCATCGAGCAGAACTTCGCCAATCCTGATGTGCCGAAGCGCCCGAAGGTCGACGTGCATCACTTCAACCTGCTGGATGAACTGCGGCGTCACGAACTGTCGCCCGAAGAATTCCAGCACAAGCCGGTCCATGGATCGGATACCTCGAAGTTCTCCGTGCACAACTACGAGGACCGCAGCCGGGATTCGATCATTCCCCATGGCGACCTGTTCAAGGGGCATTTCAAGTACCACGGGCGGAACCTGCGCGGCGAAGTCCATATCGGCGCCGACGAGGTGATCGGCAATTTCGACGAGCGCATCGTCAGCCTCACCGAGCAGGAGGCGATCGACGAGGGCAAGCGCTGCATGAGCTGCGGCCTGTGCTTCGAATGCGACAACTGCGTGATCTATTGCCCGCAGACGGCCGTTTACCGGATCAAGAAATCCGAACGCGCCACGGGCCGCTATGTGGACACCGACTACGACAAGTGCATCGGTTGCCACATCTGCCACGACGTCTGCCCGACCGGTTACATCCAGATGGGCCTCGGCGAGTAGGAGTGATCTGATCATGCGACGGACGGCTGCATTTCTCAGGCTTTTGGGCGCGGCGCTTGCTGCGGTGATGCTGATGGCTTCGGTCCCGGCATCGGCCAATGACGGTGTGCCCATGCCCCAGCTCGCCAAGCCCAAGGGCGAGAAATGCGTCGAACCGACGGATTACATGCGGCGCAACCACATGGACCTGCTGAAACACCAGCGGGATGAAACCATGCACAAGGGAATCCGCACGAAGAAGTACAGCTGGAAGGGTTGCGTCGAGTGCCACGCCGCGACCCATCCGGACATCGCCGAGGGCAAGGTGCCGACGCTCTATCCTTTCTGCGCGCAGTGCCATCACTATGCCGCGGTTCAGATCGACTGTATCCAGTGCCATACAACGGTGCCCGAAAGCGTGATGAAATCTTCGAAGGCGGAAGGCGAGGCCGACAAACTGATGACCATGATGAAGGGCCATCTGGGGGAGACGGAACAGCGATGACCGACAAAGCTGTGCAATCGGAAACCGGAACCAGCGGCGAAGGCTGCGGCGGTGCGATGAGCCGCCGGGGGTTCCTCGGTATTTCTGCGGCGGCGACCGCCATCACCCTTGCGCCCGGCGTCACACTAATTTCACCTGCGGCGGCGAAGCCCGCCGATCAGGCCGCTTCGCCGAAGGTTCGCTGGGGCATGCTGGTGGACGTCACCAAATGCGCGGACGGATGCGATGACTGCGTCGTCGCCTGTGCGAAGGAAAACGGCCTCAAGAGCCACAATCGACCGGAAACGGACGCGCAGTGGATCCGCAAGGTGACGTTGATCGACAAGGCGAACGGGTTCACCAAGACACTGCCGGTGATGTGCCAGCATTGCGCCCACCCACCCTGTGTTGACGTTTGCCCAACCGGCGCATCCTTCAAGCGCCCCGACGGTATTGTGCTGGTCGACAAACACATCTGCATCGGTTGCCGCTATTGCATGATGGCTTGCCCCTACAAGGCGCGCAATTTTGTCCATGAAGACACCCGGGGACAGAAACCCCATGCGCCACGCGGCAAGGGAACCGTGGAATCGTGCACCTTGTGCGTCCACCGTGTCGATGAGGGCGGTTCACCCGCCTGTGTCGAGGCATGCAGCAAGGGCAGCGGGGCGTTGATGTTCGGCGATATCGCCGATCCGAACAGCGCAATCTCGCAGGAAATAGCCAAATACGGCGCGGCGCGCATTCGGGCGGACCTGGGTCTCGATACCGGCGTCGCCTATCGCGGGCTTTAGGGATCAGGGGGACTGTCGCAAATGACCAAGAAGATCGCGCTCACGCAAGTCGAAGGCCGCAGCAGCGGCTGGTACGGCTTGCTGGTCCTCTTCGGCACGGTGATTCTCGCCGGCCTGGGCAGCACCTGGTACATGGAACACAATGGCCACTGGGTCACTGGCATGAACAACCAGATCGTCTGGGGCATGCCGCATGTGTTCGCCGTGTTCCTGATCGTTGCGGCATCCGGCGCATTGAACGTCGCATCGATTTCCTCGGTCTTCGGGCGCAATGTCTATAAGCCACTGGCGCCGCTTTCGGCCCTGCTGTCGATAAGCCTGCTGGCCGGAGGCCTTGCCGTTCTGGTGCTCGACCTCGGTCGCCCCGACCGCCTGATCGTCGCCATGACGCACTACAACTTCAAGTCCATTTTCGCCTGGAACATCTACCTCTACACAGGCTTCTTCGTCATCGTCGGCGTGTACATGTGGATGATGCTGGAGAAAAAGATGAACCGGCACACCAAGACCGCCGGGCTTGTAGCCTTTCTGTGGCGTCTGGCGCTGACGACAGGTACCGGTTCCATCTTCGGTTTCCTTGTCGCGCGGCAGGCCTATGACGCAGCGATCATGGCGCCCATGTTCATCATCATGTCATTCGCCTACGGTCTGGCGATCTTCATTCTGGTGATCAAGTTCTCCTACACCTGGCTGGGGCGTCCCATCGGGGCCTATGTCTGCCTGCGCCAGCGCAATCTGCTGCGCGTTTTCCTGGCGGCCATGCTCTATTTCGTCGCCGTCTATCATCTGACGAACCTCTACGCCACCGAACATCACGGGGTTGAACGGTTCATCCTGCTCGAAGGTGGCATCTTCACCGCGCTGTTCTGGATCGGACAGATCATGATCGGCGGAATCATTCCGCTGGTCCTGATGTTCCACCCCGCGACCAGTGAATCGCGCATAGCGTTGCGCATTGCCGCCTTCATGGTCATCATCGGCGGTATCTGCCAGATGTACGTGACCATCATCGGCGGACAGGCCTATCCGCTGGTCCTGTTCCCCGGAATGGAGGTCAGCAGCAGCTTCTTTGATGGGCAGATCAACAGTTACACGCCGACGCTGGCGGAAATCGTCCTCGGCGTCAGCGGCATCGCCATCGCTCTTGTTCTGGTTCTTATCGTGGTGAAATTCCTGAAGATCCTGCCCGCCAGCCTGGCGGATTCAGCCTTCGATCCGAATTACGTGGAACCCGTGATTCATCCGACGGACGATGAAGCGCCGGAAACGGCCTGAACCATTTCCGGACAAACACCCGCTTTTCAGATCGGATAAGGCGGACGGAATCGTGATTCGACTTTCCGTCCCCAATCCTGCCTCTTGGTAATGTCCGCATAACCACCTAAATTCAATGGGTGGATGCAGAGTCCGGTATTTGTCAAACAACCCCGAGAAACGGTTTTCAATGAACGCAGAACACCCTTTTGCGCAGTATGTGCGCATCATCGGCAGGGGCCCGAACCTTTCGCGCCCCCTGACCGAAGAAGAAATGATCGAAGCGACCCGCATGATCCTGCGCGGCGAAGTCGAACCCCTCCAGCTTGGAGCCTTCCTTTGCGTTCTGCGCGTCCGGACGGAAGACCCGGGTGAAACGGCGGGTTTCATTCGCGCGGTTCGTGAGGTCTTGCCCCCGCCCGCCGACGCCCCCGCCGTAGACCTCGACTGGTCCAGCTATGCGGGCAAGGCGCGCCACATGCCCTGGTTCCTGCTTTCGGCCCTTCTTCTGTCAAAAAACGGCATCAAGGTCTTCATGCACGGCACCGAAGGCCATACCGCCGGCCGCATCTACGCCCGCGAGGCGCTTGAAAGCCTCGGCATCGCCCCTGCCCTTTCGATGGAAGACGCCGCCGCGAAAATTCGCGCCCACAATTTCGCCTTCCTTCCCCTTGAGCATCTGGTTCCCCGCTTGCAAGAGATCATGGACCTCAAGTCCATTCTGGGGCTGCGTTCCCCCATCAACACATTCACACGGATGATGAACCCGTTCAGGGCCCCCTATTCCATCCAGTCGATTTTCCACCCCAACTATCGCGAAATTCATCGCGACGCCGAAAAACTTCTGGGTCAGCCCCATATGTGCGTGTTCAAGGGCGAAGGGGGCGAGATCGAACGGAGGCCGGGCAAGCCGGTGATGGTCGAAAGCCTGCATGATGGGGAATACATCGATGAGGAATGGCCCGCCCTGCTGGCCGACGGCGCCTATCGTGAGGACGAGAACCTTTCCCTTCCCCGGCTTGCCGCCGTGTGGCGCGGAGAGGAGGAAGACGCCTACGCCAGCGCCGCCATTGCAGGCACGGCGGCAATCGCGCTCCGCCTGATGGGGCGCGCGCAGTCACCGCAAGAAGCCGACCGCCTTGCCCGCAGCATGTGGGAAAGCCGGGACAAGGACTGCCTCTGAAAGGGTTGGGAGCGTTGGCGCACCTGCTGATATCAGCCGCCCACAAGTCATCGGGCAAGACCACGGTCACCCTGGGCCTGTGCCGTGCGCTGGCGCGGCGAGGATTGGCCGTGCAGCCTTTCAAGAAGGGGCCGGACTACATCGACCCCATGTGGCTCACCGCCGCCGCCGGGCGGCGTTGCCGCAACCTCGATTACTATACGATGACAACGGACGAGATCAGCGCCTGTTTCGCCACCAACGGGCATGGTTCCGATATCGCCATCGTCGAGGGAAACAAGGGGCTCTATGATGGCCTGGAACTGGACGGCAGCACCAGCAATGCCGCTTTGGCGGAGCTGTTGCACGCGCCTGTCGTTCTCGTCATCGACGCGCGCGGGATGACACGCGGCATCGCTCCCTTGATTCTCGGCTATCAGGCTTTCGATCCCAACATCCACATTGCGGGGATCATCCTCAACAAGATCGGCGGCGCGCGTCACGAAGAGAAACTCAGGGCCATCATTGAACATCACACGGATGTTCCAGTCATTGGCGCCGTTCACCGCGACGAGACACTGGAGATACTGGAGCGCCACCTCGGCCTGATTCCAAGCAACGAAACGGCGGATTCCGAAGCCAGAATCGACAGCATCGCCGACATGATTGAACGGCAGGTTGACCTGGATCGCGTGATCGCCATCGCACGATCTGCCAAGGCGCCCAAGACCGATTGCGATGCGTCCCTCGCGTCTCCATTGGTCGAGGGAGCGCGGCGCGTTCGTATTGGAATCGCCCGCGACACAGCCTTTGGCTTCTACTATACGGGCGACCTTGAAGCCCTTGAGCGAGCGGGCGCCACACTTGTCCCGTTCGATACAATGAAAGACCATGTCCTTCCTGATGTTGATGGCCTGTTCATCGGCGGTGGCTTTCCCGAAACCCACATCAGGGAACTTGAGGCAAACGCACCACTTCGCAGCGCGATCAGGGACGCCATTGAAGGCGGCATGCCCGCCTATGCCGAATGCGGCGGCCTGATGTACCTGTGCAGAAAAATTTCATGGCGCGGCTTGCAGGCGGAAATGGTCGGCGTTCTTCCAGCCGATGTGGTCATGCATGACCGGCCCAAGGGGCGCGGGTACGTGCAATTGCGCGAAACGGGTAAAAACCCGTGGCCCAGTATCGGCGGTGGTGGCGGGTGCGGTTTCACCATACCGGCCCATGAATTCCATTATTCAACGTTGGAAAACCTCGCCGAAGAAGGGCGGGACGGCCAGGTAAATATGGCCTACGAGGTCCTGCGTGGAACCGGAATTGATGGCCGCCACGACGGGCTGGTCTACAAGAACCTTCTGGCCAGTTACTCTCATCTTCGGGATGCGGCCAGCCACCACTGGGCTGTTCGTTTCGTTGCATTCACCAGAAACAAGTTGGAAACCACCTGATATGCGCGGCGCAGCCGAGGGAAGGGTTTATCTGGTTGGAACGGGAATCGGCGATCCCGACTTCCTGACCATGCGCGCGGATCGAATTCTGCGGACGGTCGATGCGATTGTCCATGATCGCTCCGTCAGCGCCGCCATCCTGTCAATTGTCCCGGAAGGCACGGAGCGGATCATCGCCGACGACCCGGATGAGGCGGAACATCAAGCGCTCCAGGCATTGACAACGATCGCCCTTCAGGGGCGATCCGTCGCCTGCGTGAAGGGTGGGGACGCCTTTGCATTCGGCGAGTGCACGCCATTGGCGCGCCTACTTGCCGAAGCATCCATCCCCTTTGAAATCGTACCCGCAATCAGCATCCCCGCAGGATGGGGCGCCCGGACAGGGACGCCCCTTACCCATCGCGGCGCAGCGACCGGAATTTGCTTTATCCGTCTGGACGCCGGTGGAATCGAACCGGACTGGAAGCGCTTGATCGATCCACAGACGACGATCGCCTTGTATGGAAACATGGAACTGGCGGCAGAATCACTGGAGCTTCTGATCGACGCCGGATTGCCGCCCGATACACCGGCCGCCATCCTTGAGGAAACGGCCGGGGAAGGCATCCTGACAAGGGATGATGCGGCGTCTCTGGCGAAACTTCTCCACGCAATGGACACCTCTTCGATCAGGGTCATATACATCGGCAAGGTCGTTCGTGTCGGCGAGTTGCTGTCCGTGGCTCCGCCCCCCCGTGAAACAGGCGGATAATTCCATGTCCGCACAATCCCCCTCCTTCGATGCTGGTTGGACCGACAGCGTTCTGATTCTGGCGGGACACGGATCCTCACAGCATCCGGCAAGTGGCGAGGCGGTCCGCCGCCATGCCGAAGCCGTACGGGCACGCGGCCTGTTCGCCGAGGTTCGGGCCTGTTTCTGGAAAGAGCCGCCGTTCCTTTTCGATGCCCTTGATGGGCTGAGCGAGCGATGTGTCTATGTCGTGCCGGTTTTGGCCAGTCGGGGTTTCATAACCGAGACCGTCATCCCGAGGGAAATCGGATTTCGTGAAAATGGCAACGTCACCCTTTGCGAACCGGTCGGAGTCCATCCGGGCCTGCCCGCCGCCGTCGCCGGTTTCCTCTCAGACGTCATCAGGGAACAGTCGATCGACGCGGACCGCGTGACTATCCTTCTCGTCGGCCATGGCAACCAGAAGAATCCGGCATCCGCCGAGCAGACTGATTCCGTGGCGAAAGCAGTGGCTGCAATCGGCGGGTTTCCCGATGTCGCCACGGCTTTTCTTGAAAACCCGCCCTATGTCACGGATTGGGCCGATATGGGTGACGCAACCGATATCATCGTCATCCCCTACATGATCGCGGGCGGCCTTCATGCCGCCAGGGATATTCCGGAAATTCTGGGGATAGAACCCGACGATCCCAGCCTGCAGGCCAAGACCGACAAATATGCCTGCGCAGGCCCTTATGACCGGAAGGGACGGCGAGTCTGGTACTGCCGCCCGGTCGGTGAGCATCCGTTCATCGAAGACATGATCCTCGACCAGATACGCGCCGCAGCGAAAGACTCCTGATCGCCATCCCCCACTGGGGACGGGAAAACACGACGATCAGCTTTCCTTTATTTCCCGGCCCAGGGCGCGGGAAAGAAGCATGTAAAGCTTGCCCACGTCGGCGGTCAGGAAGGTTGCGCTGAGAACGCCCGTGTGGTCGCTCTTTCGCGCCTTTTCCAGAAGGTCCTCGAACTGGACGAAATACCGGTTCGTGTATTCGCGGAAATCCCCGTCGTCCTGATAACGCTGTTTGATCATCGGCATCTTGTTCTTGTCGCGGAAGCTGACGATCTTGCGTACGAACACCCCCTTGTCGCCCTTGGTGAAGCGTTTCCAGTCGTCTTCGGCGATGCTGAGTTCAAGGATGCGGGTTACATCGACGGCAAGGGACTGCAGGCTTTCCTGAATAAGGGTCGCCGTGTGCAGGAAGTCCTGCGAGGCAAGTCGGTTGTAATGCCCTTTCAATGCCTCCGACAGGGCAGCCGCGTCACGGGCGTTCTGTGCAATATCGTGGTTCTGGCGCTTCAGTGTGCGGACCAGGTCATCGCCACGCATGGTCGCCTTCTCGGAAGTCTCGGCCAGTTCGTCGACACCGCGCTTGAGTGTATGGCTCCAGCTTTCAAGCTTCGATATCGCCCTGTTGGAAATACCGTCCACCGCGCTGGCGCGCGCGTCGATACTGTCACCCAGACCGTCCATGCTCATGCGGGCGCGAGAGAAAGTGGACGTCAATTCATCAATTCGATCACGCAGAACGTCGGCAGCGTGGTCCATGCGCTGGGCAACCTGATTGGCGGATTGCGCTGCCTCCTGGAATCGCGAAGAAACCTGACCACCGGTTTCCGCCAGACGCGCGGCGCTGCGATCGGCGACGGCATTCGCCTGCTGCGCCCTTTTCTGCAAGCTGTCGCCCATCATGTTCAGGTGGGTGGTCGCCTTCTCGGTCAGGCCGGAAAGATGCTCTGTCCGCTGGGAGATGCTTTCAGCCGCCTGATCGACGCGTGAAGCCGCCGTCTCGGTGCCGGCCCCCATCTCGTGGAGACGTCGACGCAGGCTGCCGCCCGCTTCTTCGAGATGCTCTATCGCACGCATTGAAACGGCTTTCAGTTCCTCGAAATTGCGGCCCAGGGAATCGATCACCGCATTGGTGTTTCCGGTCGCGCCAGCAGCCGCGGCGGCGACTTCCTGTGTTTGACGTTGCAGGGATTCGGAAATAAGGGCGATCAGCTTTTCCGCCCTGTCCACGGCGACGGAAACATCCTGTGAGCGCTCCTGAAGCACCTTGGCCGCTTGGTCCATGCCCACGACGGTTCCATCCGACGCCGCCGTCAAGGCCTCTGTCTGGCTTCGAAGTTCATCGCCGTATGTGATAACCCTGCCCATCGCCTGCTGTGCAGCGACGGCCAGTTCATCGGTTCGCGAAACGATGAGCTTTGCAGCATTGTTGATTCGCATTTCCGCGCGCCCGGCGGTTTCGTCAACCTGACCGGCCCGCTTGCTCAAGGCTTGACCGACATGTTCCAGACGCACCACCGCCTGCGTCGAGGCCAACTCGGCCTCTTTCGACAGCCGCTCGATATCTGCGCCCGTCGCGTGGATACGCAAGGTTGCCGCTTCTGCCGAGTTATCCAGGCTTTGCGCCCTGGCATCGAGTTCCTGCGCCGCATCACCGACAAGCTGTGAGGCACGAGCCGCCGCGGCATCCACCTGCCGCGTCCGATTGTCGAGCGCCATGCCGACCTTCGCCAATTCGTTGGCCGCATCATCCGC
>JAPHTL010000082.1 GCA_026193355.1 Rhodospirillales bacterium | reverse complement strand
GGTGTGCCGGGCATCGGGGTCAAGACCGCGGCCGAACTGATCAACCAGTATGGTGATCTTGAAAACCTGCTGGCCCATGCGGAAGAAATCAAGCAGCCAAAGCGTCGTGAACGCCTGATCGAGTTTGCCGAAAGCGCAAGGATCTCGCGCGAGCTGGTGCGCCTGCGCGACGATGTCCCGATCGACAGGACCCTTGATACATTTTCCGTGAACCAACCCGATTCCGGCGTCCTGATCGCCTTTCTGGAGGAACAGGGTTTCCAGCGCATCATCCCGAAGGTTCGCGGGCGTTTCGGCGGCGCGGCGACAGGCAGGGCTGCGCCGGCTGCCCCGGATTCCGGGCGGGCGCCTGCGCCAACGACTCCAGACAACGCGCTCGCCGAAAAGCCGCCCGGCGAGAAGGTCGAATACGAACTGGTGCAGGATGTGGCCGCACTGACCCGCTGGATTGCCATGGCGACCGCGGCGGGCGTTGTGGCGGTTGATACGGAAACCAATTCCCTGGACGCCATCCGCGCGGACCTTGTCGGTGTTTCCCTGTCCATTGAGCCGGGCCGGGCCTGCTACATCCCCCTTGCTCACAAGGTGGCGGCGGCGCAGGGCGCGTTCGATCTTGGCGATGGGGGGAGTGACGCCGGGGGCAACGGAGATGAGATCAAGCAGATTCCGCGCGCCGAAGCCCTGAGTCTGCTCAAGGGCCTTCTGGAAGACCCCGCGGTTCTCAAGATCGGCCAGAACATCAAGTACGACATGCTGGTGCTGGCCCGATACGACCTGCGTATCGATCCCATCGACGACACCATGCTGTTGTCCTATGTGCTCGACGCCGGTGCGCACGGCCATGGCATGGATGAACTGGCGGATCTGCACCTTGGTGTGGAAACGGTGAAGTTCAAGGATGTCGTGGGGACGGGCCGCAAGGCGGTGACGTTTGATTACGTGCCGCTGGAAGCGGCGCGGGATTATGCGGCGGAGGATGCGGATATCACCCTGCGCCTGCATGGGCTTTTGAAATCCCGCCTGCTGGCTGAACGCATGGTCACGGTTTACGAGACCCTTGAACGGCCCCTCGTTCCCGTGCTTGTCGACATGGAGCGCCGCGGCATCCGCGTCGATGCGGCGCGGCTGCGCGAACTCTCCGATGATTTCGCCGTGCGACTCGCCGACTTGGAAACGGAAATCCACAAGCTGGCGGGGCGGGAGTTCAACGTTGGTTCACCCAAGCAGCTGGGCGAGGTCCTGTTCGAGGACATGAGCCTTCCCGGCGGCAAGAAAAGCGGCAAGTCCGACGCTTATGCGACGGGGGCGGAAATCCTTGAGGAACTGGCCGCTCAGGGTCACGACATGCCGGCCCGTGTTCTCGACTGGCGGCAGCTGGCGAAGCTTAAAAGCACCTATACGGACGCACTGCTGGGGCAGATCAACCCCGATACGGGACGGGTGCATACATCGTATTCCATGGCTGCGACGACGACGGGGCGGCTGGCCTCGTCCGATCCTAACCTGCAAAACATTCCGATACGCACCGAGGAGGGGCGCAAGATCCGCTGCGCCTTCGTGCCGAAGGACGGCCATGTGCTGCTGTCGGCCGATTATTCCCAGATCGAGCTGCGCCTGTTGGCCCATGTCGCGGGCATTGATGTCCTGAAGGATGCTTTCCGCAATGATGTCGATATCCACGCGCTGACCGCTTCACAGGTGTTCGGCGTACCCATCGAGGGCATGGACCCGATGGTGCGGCGGAAGGCGAAGGCCATCAATTTCGGTATCGTCTATGGCATTTCGGCCTTTGGGCTTGCCAACCAGCTGGGCATCGGGCGGGGCGAGGCGGCGGCCTATATCGAAGCCTATTTCGAAAAGTATCCGGGCATTCGCGCCTATATGGATGAAACGAAGGAACAAGCCCGCAAGCAGGGCTTCGTATCGACTCTTTACGGCCGCAAGGTGCACCTTCGCGGAATCGCCGATCGCAACCCGTCCGTACGCAATTTCGCCGAACGCGCGGCGATCAATGCGCCGATCCAGGGCGGTGCGGCGGATATCATCAAGCGCGCCATGATCCGACTTCCCGGCGAATTGAAGGCTGCCGGGCTGGATGCCGGGATGCTGCTTCAGGTTCACGATGAACTGGTTTTCGAGGTTCCCGCCGCACAGGTCGATGCGACCAGGGATGTCGTCAGGCGGGTGATGGAAGGGGCGGCGGCGCTGTCCGTTCCGCTGACCGTCGATGTCGGGGCGGGAAAAAACTGGGGGGAGGCGCATTGATCCCCGTTGATGGGTTGCGCCTGCCGCCCCTGATTGCGAATTACTCGCCGGCCTTGCCGACGTGATAGACGGTGCGTGAGGGGAACGGGATCGAAATGCCGTTCTTGTCGAACCGTTGCTTGATCGCCTTGGTCAGGTCGAAACGAACGCCCCAGTAGTCTCCGCTGTCGACCCATACGCGCAACAGCAAATCGACCGAACTTTCACCAAGGTTGGACACTACGAGGAACGGTTCGGGGTCGGACTTGACCCGCGTATCCTCGCCATAGACGCTGCGGATGGTGTCCATCGCCTTGTCGATGTCGTCGTTGTACGAAACGCCGAAGGTCAGATCGACGCGACGGGTCGGGTTTGCCGAGAAGTTGCTGAGCGAGTCGCCCCAGATCTTGCTGTTGGGAACGGTGATTCGCACGTTGTCGCCGGTCGCCATTTCCGTGAAGAACAGGTTCAGCGCCTTGACCGTTCCCGAATGTCCGCCGGCGGTGATGAAATCGCCCACCTTGAAGGGACGGAACAGCAGCAGCATGACCCCGGCGGCAACATTGGAAAGGGTTCCCTGCAATGCAAGGCCGATGGCGAGGCCCGCGGCGCCGAGGACGGTAAGCAGGCTGGCCGTCTGTATGCCGAACTGTCCGAGAACGGCGATGACGGTGACCGCCAGGACGATGTAGCGTCCCATGCTGGCGAAGAAGGTGATCAGGGTTTCATCGACCTTCTTGGTCTTGCGCATCCCCTTGCCGAGCCAGACGTTCACCTTGCCCGACAGCCACACGCCGATGGCCAGGATGGCGAAAGCGCCGATCACGTCCAGCGCATAGGTGCTGAGGATCGTGATGACTTCGTTGATTACACCTTCAAGGTTCGTATAGGCGTCATTCACCGTATCCATGATGTTCTCCGTTATTCAGATGCAGCGCATTTCGCCGCGCGACATGCCGCAATCCCCGCCCACGAAAGGGCCAGCCAACCGGCGATAAGGAAAAACCCGCCAACGGGCGCAGCCCCTTTGACCAGGACGTCGCCGGTCAGCCCCATATAATAAAGGGTTCCCGAAAAGAGCACCATTCCGATGGCGAAACCCCAACCCGCAACCCTGACGGCAAGGCGCGGGACGTCGCTTCGCGTCGAAAGCCAGGCGACGGCGGGCAGGACCAGGGTATGCCACATATGGTACTGCACACCGACGTTGAAGATGTCCTTCATGGCGGCGTCGCTGTATTCGATCCAGTGCCAGCCATAGGCGCCCGCCAGAACGGCGACGGCGCCGCTGATCCCAGTGATGAAAAGCCAGGGGAACATGCGCGCGCCCTCAGCCCCGACCGGCCATGGGACACATGCCCGTGGCGCAACCGCTGGCCGCGCCGCATGTGGGCGCAGGGGCGGGCGCTGTGGAATGTGACGACGCGACGGCTGGCGCCATCAGGGATTTGGTCACTTTCTTGTCGCCGCAGGTCGGGCATTTCAGCTTTTTACCAGCCTTCCTGACGTCATAGTCCGCCATGCTGTCGAACCATTCGTCGAAAACGTGGTCCTTCGAACATATCAACGCGTACTTGATCATGGATGGGCCTCTCCGGTGGGCGATGATTAGAAAGTGAAGTTATAGCGATTATATAAACCGGGCGTGCGGGCCAGTCCAGTAGCCCATGGTCGCCTTCCGGGCAGGTTTGGAAGCCCCGCCGTTAACCGAATGTTCAATAATTTGGGGTTCCCTCAAGGATGGGAAAGTGCCGATGGTGCGGCATTTTCGTAGACAGGCTCAGAGAGGGCACATGTTGCGGCAGGTTTTCGGTGGGGACTTCGGTCGTTCGATGGCGGCGCTTGGGCTGCCTGTCGGGCTGCTGCTGATCTGTTATCCGGTCCTCATGCACCTTGATCAGGGGTCGTGGGCCCTGCGTACCGTGGCCCCCTATCTGACCTACGCTGTGTTCGCCGCCGCGTTGATCCTGGCCCTGTGGTTTCATTGCAGCCGCGCCGTCTTTGTTCTTCTTCTGCTTGCGCTTGGGCACTGGATGGCGGTGGCGCTTTTGCCCGGTGGCGCTGATCAGGGGGTTAACGGGCGGGTGGTCTATGCCGCCTATTCGGTTTTGTTGCCCATCAATGTTGTCGCATTTTCAATATTCAGGGAGCGCGGCCTTCTGAGCGAACGGGGTTTTGCGCGACTGGCCGTCGTGGGCCTTCAGGTTGGAATCGTGGCCGCCGTTGCGGTTGGGGACTACTGGCTTGATGCCGCATCGACCAAGGCGGTGCAGGGATTCCTCGCCGAGGCCTTGCGTTTCCGGCTGCTGCCACACGAATACGATTCCTGGACGCCCTTGCCGCAACCGGCCGTTCTGCTTTTTGCCGTTGCCCTGATTTTCCTGATCATTCGCGCGCTTTGGCGTGGCGCGACCCCTCTTGCAGGCGGTTTCGCCGGGGCGCTGGTCGCGGCCTTTCTTGCCCTGCATCTGGTCGGCAAGGGACACGGCGCGACCGTCTTTTTCGCCGCCGCAGGGCTGGCGATGATTTTCGCCCTGATCCAGGAATCCTATCGCATGGCGTTCCTCGATGAACTGACCGGCCTGCCCGGACGTCGGGCGCTGCTGACTGAACTGGACCGGTTGGGCGGCCGCTATACCCTGACCATGCTGGACGTGGATCACTTCAAGAAATTCAACGATACCTACGGCCACGATGTCGGCGATCAGGTGCTGCGCATGGTGGCGACGCGCATGATGATGGTTACCGGCGGCGGCAAGGCGTTCCGTTACGGCGGTGAGGAATTCACTGTCGTCTTCCCCAACAAGAACAAGGAAGACGCCTATCGGCACCTTGAAGCACTGCGCAAGGCGATCCAGGCGTCGTCCTTCACGTTGCGCGACAAGGATCGCCCGGAAGAGAAGCCGTCAAAGGTGACCAAGAAAGGAAAGGCAGGGGGCAAAAAGGTTTCGGTGACGGTCAGTATGGGCGTGGGTGAGCCGGATGAAGAACGCGCGACGCCTGTTGATGTCATGAAGCTGGCCGATGAGGCGCTGTATCGCGCCAAGGAAGGCGGGCGCAACCGGATCAGCGCCTGATCCGCTCGCTATCGCATTTTCCCATCAATAATGGGGTGGCGGCGGTTCCCGGGGTGTATCCCCGTCGACGCTTTCAATCGCCGCCTGCAACTTGTCATCCAGCCCCCTGATCCGCTCCTTCAACGCCTCGATTGTCTTCCATTGCTGGAAGAGCGCATCATTCATTTCCTCCAGATGTCTTTCCTGGTGGGTCAGGCGGTTTTCAAGTTCGGCGATGCGTTCATTCGCATCCATGGCGATTCCCTTCACATAAACGTTATCCAGTTTGGTCTTGTAGATATCCGTCGTTATTCTTAGATTTAAAATCATTCAAGATTTACAGCATCATCGTCGTTGCCACAAACCGTGTGCGGCGCAAGGCCGAGGGTTAACCCATGTTGATCAGAAAGAGCAAGCCGCACGATATCCGGTCATCGGAAATCACCCCTTCGGGCGCGTATATGGATCGCCGCCGGTTTCTGGCCACCGGGGCCGCGGGGGCGGGCGCCGTTCTGTTTTCCGGATTGTTCATGCCAACCGTAGGCCGCACCGCGCCATTGAGCGGCGTGATCAAGGGATCCTACACGGTGGATGAACCGCTGACCGATAAAGAAGCCGCGACTACCTACAACAATTTCTATGAGCTTGGCACCGGCAAGGACGACCCCGTCGAAAACGCCCATTACCTGAAGACCGATCCGTGGACGGTTGCGATCGATGGTCTGGTGAAGGGCGCGGGCACCTATTCGTTCGAGGACCTGATCCACCCCCACAAGCTGGAGGAACGTGTCTATCGACTGCGCTGTGTCGAGGCGTGGTCAATGGTGATTCCGTGGGTCGGTGTGCCGCTGGCTGACGTGATCCGCCGTCTCGAACCGCAGGGATCGGCCAAATACGTGGCGTTTGAAACTCTCGTCGATCCGGTGCGTATGCCCGGACAGGTGCGCAACGCGCTGCCGTGGCCCTATCGCGAGGGTCTGCGCATGGATGAGGCGCTGCACCCCCTGACCATGCTGGCCGTCGGCATGTATGGCGAAAGCATGTTGCCCCAGAACGGCGCGCCTATCCGGCTGGTGGTGCCGTGGAAGTACGGCTTCAAGTCGATCAAGTCCATTGTCCGCATCAGCTTTACCGAAGAACAGCCGCCTGCGACCTGGAACATGCAGAACCCGCGTGAATACGGGTTTTATTCCAACGTCAATCCAGACGTGGACCATCCACGCTGGAGTCAGGCCAAGGAGCGCCGCATCGGCGAATTCTTCAAACGTCCGACCTTGCCCTTCAACGGCTATGGTGAAGATGTCGCATCGCTGTACGCTGGCATGGACATGACGAAGAATTACTGATGCCAATGCCCAGTATTGCGAAGCGGCTGCTCAAACCCGCCGTTTTTACGCTTTGCCTTGCGCCGGCGCTGTGGATGGGTGCGCTCGCATTCACGGGTGGGTTGGGCGCGAACCCGATCGAGGCCCTGACACGGGGAATGGGCGATTGGGCGTTACGGTTCCTGTTGGTGGGGCTGGCGCTTACGCCGCTGAAGGGGATCACTGGATGGGGGTGGCCTGTTCGCGTACGCCGCATGATTGGCCTTTTCGCCTTTTTCTACGCCGCCCTTCACCTGTCCAGTTACGTGGTTCTGGACCAGTTCTTCGACTGGTCCGCCATCTGGAAGGACATCATCAAGCGCCCCTACATCACGGTGGGCATGGCCACCTTTATCGCCCTCATACCTCTGGCGGCGACGTCGACGAACGCCATGGTTCGCCGCCTTGGCGGGCGTCGCTGGAAGATGCTTCATCGCCTGGTCTATGCGGCCGGGATCGGCGGGGTTTTCCATTTTTTCATGCTGGTCAAGGCGGACCTTCGCGAACCCATGATCTACGCTGTTGTCCTCGCCGCATTGCTCGGCTGGCGGATTGTCACCATCGTGCGAAAAAACGCTGCGACGGAGCGCGCGATTTAAAAATCGTGACCGCCCTATAGAACACCGTAAAAATGTGAAGCAACTTTGACATTGGGTGTCGACAGGGCCATGATCCGCTCACCGATTCAAGGGTTGTGGCGATGAATAACGCCTTCAAAATAGGGCCTGTCCTCCACATTATCGGGCTGCTGCTCACGACCTTGGGCGCGGCGATGCTGCTGCCCGCCATCGCCGATGCGGTTTACGGCAATCCGGACTGGAAGGTTTTTATCGATTCATCGGTGCTTACTGGGTTTGTGGGGATCACGATGATCCTGACAAGCCGGGGGTCGGAAATCGATCTTAACGTTCGCCAGGCCTTTCTGCTGACGACGGCAAGCTGGATCGCCGTGGTCACTTTCGCTGCGCTGCCCTTTATCATCTCGCCCTTCCACATGAGTACGACCGATGCCTACTTCGAGGCGATGTCGGGCCTGACGACCACGGGTTCAACGGTGATCACCGGTCTGGACAGCGGGCCACCTGGCATCTTGCTGTGGCGGGCGCTTTTGCAGTGGTTGGGCGGGATCGGAATCATCGTGATGGCGATCGCGTTGCTGCCCGCGCTCCGGGTTGGCGGCATGCAACTGTTCAAGATGGAATCGTCGGAAACATCGGATAAGGCCATGCCGCGTATCGCCAAGATGGCGATGGCTATCCTGATCGTTTATGTGGCGCTGACGGCCACGTGCGGGGTGGCCCTTTTCCTGGCGGGGATGGGCGGGTTCGAGGCCATGGTTCATGCCATGACGACCCTTTCGACCGGTGGGTTTTCGACATCGGACGCTTCAATTGCGCATTTCGCCAATCCGGCGGTGGAATGGATCATCGTGGTTTTCATGGTGGCGGGAAGCATCCCGTTCATCCTCTACGTGCAGACGCTGAAAGGACACTCCTCCGCCCTTACGGGGAACAGTCAGGTGCGGACGTTCGCATGGTTTCTGGTCGGTGTGGTTCTGTTGACGACGTTCTGGGTATGGACGGTCGACCACTATCCTTTGCCCGAGGCATTCCGGTACGCGACATTCTCCGTTGTGTCGGTGGTGACAACGACCGGTTTCGCGACGACGGATTACACGGCATGGGGCGGGTTTGCCGTCGCCATATTCCTGTTTCTCACCGTGATGGGGGGGTGCACTGGCTCGACCAGTGGCGGGATCAAGATTTTCCGCTTCGAAATTCTGGGCAAGGCGCTGCGGGCGCACCTGTGGCGGCTCGTCTATCCGAACGGGGTTCGGGCCATGATGTACGGAGGACGGGGCCTGCACGAGGACGTTTTCGGCGCCGTGCTGCTGTTCGTCGGGGCGTTCGCCATGACGACGGCCGTCTCGGCGGTCACGCTTGCGTGGATCGGCCTTGATCCGATAACCAGCATCAGCGCTGCGGCGACCGCCATGGCGAATGTTGGTCCAGGTCTGGGCGATGTGATCGGCCCGACCGGAAATTTTGCATCCTTGCCCGACAGCGCGAAATGGGTGCTTGTCGTAACAATGCTGCTCGGGCGGTTGGAGATTTTTTCGGTCCTCGTCCTCGTTACCCCCACATTCTGGCGGGGCTGAAGAAAAAGGAAGGGTGGCCGGAAGCGCGCCTGACGGTTCCGGCTCTTCCCTGCGATCAGACGCAACCGGTGGGCTTGGGCAAGCCGCCCCATTTGCAGATCAGCTTCATCGGCCCCTTCTGGAACACATCATAGAGTTCCTTGGTGCTTACGCCGGTTTCCTTGGCGAACTTGCGGATCGGCGGCACAACGCCAAGCTCGTCGTACATGCTCCGGGCCTTCTTGATGAAATTGAGGTGTTCATCTGAAAGATCCACATCATCCTGCGCGGCAAGCGCGGCGGCGGTGGTCTCATTCCAGTCATCACGGTCGAGGAGAAAGCCCTCGCCATCAACGCGTAGTTCCATTGGTAACCCCTGGGTTTGATTGTCTCTTCCAACCAGATGGGGTGCGCGGGGTGAAATTACAACACCGGACGGTCATTCGCGCCGGATGCGATGCCTGCGACGCCGCATCGATAACAGTTGGAATTCTTTGCCGCATGGCCCTCGCAGGAGTAACCTGTTCACATGGCGGAAGAAAACGGGAATAGCGCGTTGCTTCGGCTGCGCAAGCGGACCGCCGAGGTTTTATTCTCGGCGGATCAGAATGACCCTTTGACCCATCTGGTCGACGTGGGCCTGATCACGCTTATTTCCCTGAATGTCATTGCCGTGGTTCTGGAATCCGTTCAGGCGCTCCACGTTGCGTGGCGACCGTATTTCTTCGCATTCGAGGTATTCTCCGTTGCCGTTTTTTCGGTGGAATACGTCCTTCGCGTCTGGACGGCGGTGGACAACCCCTGGCGGAAGGATTACCAGCACCCCGTTTTCGGTCGCCTTCGTTATGCGCGCACTTTGATGGCGGTCATCGATCTGCTGGCCATAGCGCCGTTCTATCTGGCCTTTGTGATGACGGTTGATCTTCGCTTCCTGAGGGTTCTGCGTCTGCTCCGAATTTTCAAGCTGACCCGCTATTCCCCGGCGATGACCCTGCTGTTTCAGGTGGTGCGTGAAGAACTTCGCACGATGGTGGCGGCCCTTTTTGTTCTGGCCCTTTTGCTGGTGGTGGCCTCCAGCCTTGCCTTTATCGTTGAGCACGGGGCCAATCCGGCGAACCCCGATGCCTTCGCCTCGATCCCCGCGGCCATGTATTGGGCGATCATCACCATGACGACGGTGGGTTACGGCGATATCGTGCCGGTGACACCCCTGGGGAAATTCCTCGGGGCGCTGATCGGGGTGATAGGTCTGGGCATGGTAGCGCTGCCGGCCGGTATTCTGGCGTCGGGTTTCAACAACGCCCTGCATCGGCGGCGCGAGGTTCTCAGGGAACGGATCACCGATGCCCTTGCCGACGGTGTCATCACCAAAAGTGAGGAAGGTGAACTGGAGGGCCTGCTGGCGCAGCTCAACCTGAACGCGGCGGACGCCAAGGCGATGACGGCCGCCATCCGGCACGCCCACAAACAACACCCGGTGACTTGTCCGCACTGCGGCAAACCACTGGATGCAGAGCCGGAGGAAGAGGCCTAGTCCGCCTGCGGACCCGTTTGACAAGGATCGCGATAAAAAAAGGCCGATGTCCCTCGACACCGGCCTTTTGTCTTGATTGGTTCGGAGCAATCAGTCGCGCATGCTCCAGACCTCGGGCGCCCGTTCCAGTCGCGCGATCAGTTCCTGGCGCTGCTGCTCCATTTCCTTGGGCAGTCGATTGCCAAAGGGCTTGAAGTGATCGGTCTGGGTTTCAGCTTCGCTCAGCGCTGCGCCGCGGTCGATCTCCATGAGGTCATTGAAGAGCGTCTTGCCGTAGTCCAGCCCCGTCCAGTTGAGGTCCTCATAGCGTGGCATCCAGCCAAACGGGCTTTTGACCCCGTGGCCCCGGTCGTTGACCCGGTCCACGATCCATTGCAGGACGCGCATGTTTTCGCCGAAACCCGGCCACATGAACTTGCCGTCGGCATCCTTGCGGAACCAGTTGACCCGGAAGATGGGTGGTGAATCCTCCAGCTTGGCGCCGAAGTCCAGCCAATGGTTCCAGTAGTCACCCATGTTGTACCCGCAGAACGGCAGCATCGCCATCGGATCGCGGCGGATCGCCGCCTGATCAAGGGCGGCAGCGGTGGCTTCCGATCCCATGGTGGCGGCCAGATAGACGCCATGCTCCCAGTTGAAGGCCTGGAACACCAGCGGGAAGGTCTTGGAAAGCCTGCCGCCGAAGATGAAGGCTGAAATCGGCACCCCCTTCGGATCTTCCCAGGCGGGGTCGATGCTCGGGCACTGGTCGGCCGGCGCGGTGAACCGTGCGTTCGGGTGCGCCGCCGGTTTGTCTGAATCGGGCGTCCAGTCATTACCCTGCCAGTCGATGGCGTGGGCCGGCGGTTCCCCGTCCATGCCTTCCCACCAGATGTCGCCGTCGTCGGTCAGGGCGACGTTGGTGAAGATGCTGTTCCCGGTCAGCGTCCGCATGGCGCTGGGGTTCGACTTCGACGACGTTCCCGGCGCGACGCCGAAGAAACCGGCTTCGGGATTGATGGCGTAAAGCTTGCCGTCCGCGCCTGGCTTGATCCAGGCGATGTCGTCGCCGACCGTCCAGACCTTCCAGCCCTCGAACCCACCCGGCGGGATCAGCATGGCAAGGTTGGTCTTGCCGCAGGCGCTGGGGAAGGCGGCGGCGACGTAGGTCTTTTCGCCTTCGGGGTTTTCAAGGCCGACGATCAGCATGTGTTCGGCCAGCCAGCCTTCATCGTGGGCCATGGCGGATGCGATGCGCAGGGCCAGACATTTCTTGCCCAGAAGCGCGTTGCCGCCGTAACCCGAACCATAGGACCAGATGGACCGGTCCTTGGGGAAATGGACGATGTACTTGCTGTCGGGGTCAGGTTCGCACGGCCAGGGCACATCGGCCTGTCCTTCCGCAAGGGGCGCGCCAACCGAATGCATGCAGGGGATGAACGCGCCGTCTTCGCCCAGAACGTCGAGCACGGGCTGACCCATGCGCGTCATGATCCGCTGGTTGACGACCACATAGGGGCTGTCGCTGATCTGTACGCCGATATGGGCGATGGGCGAGCCCAGCGGCCCCATGCTGAACGGTACGACGTACATCGTGCGACCCTGCATCGAACCGTTGAACAGGCCGCGCAGGGTCTTTTTCATTTCAGCCGGGTTGGTCCAGTTATTGGTCGGACCCGCTTCTTCCGGTGTGTCCGAGCAAATGAAGGTGCGATTTTCAACGCGGGCGACATCGCTTGGGTGCGAACGCGCAAGAAACGAATTCGGACGTTTCGCCTCGTTCAGTCGGATCAGGGTCCCGGCTTCGACCATTTCCTGGCAAAGGCGGTCGTATTCGGCCTGTGAGCCGTCGCACCAGTAAACGTCCTTCGGCTGGCACAGGGTTTCCATTTCATCGACCCAGGCAAGGAGTCTGGCGTTCTTGGTGCGGTCACGTCCCGACGAAGTCATGAAGTCCTCTCACGTAAACAAGGCATATGGGGTTACGTCGCTGTTATTCCGCGCCGGGAAACGGCAGCGGAGCGACACGATAGCCCTGCCCCGTCGTACAACGCAACCGCAAGGACTACCCGAAAGGGCAGTTTTTTGCGATGTGGGAGTTTGGCCGCTGTGGTTTGGCCGGTTTGGGCTTTTTCATGGGGGAGAAATTGCGAAGCAAAGCTGCCGTGACCGTCATGTCATGTATACTCTGCAGGTCGATTCCCGGCATTTTGTCGCCTGAAAGGCAGGCTATAATTTTGCCATAAACCACCCTTACTCGGAGGGGGCGAGTCAAATAGACCCAAGGCATAGAGGGACCATCCGTGACACATACGATCGCCCTTGTTGATGACGACCGCAATATCCTGACCTCCGTATCGTTGGTGCTGGAGGCCGAGGGATATGCCGTGCAAACCTACCCGGACGGGGAATCGGCGCTTCGGGGGTTGAGCGCCAATCCCCCCGACCTTGCCGTTCTCGACATCAAGATGCCGCGGATGGACGGGATGGAGCTGTTGACGCGTCTGCGCCAGACCAGCGCCATGCCGGTGATCTTTCTGACCTCGAAGGACGATGAGATAGACGAGCTTCTGGGCTTGCGGACGGGGGCCGACGATTATATCCGCAAGCCGTTTTCGCAGCGCCTTCTGATCGAACGTATCCGCGCCCTGCTGCGTCGTCATGAACTGTCACAGACGGTGGCGGGGCACGAGGGCGAGGACGTCGTGCGACGAGGCGCGTTGATGCTCGACCCCTCCCGCCACCTGTGCAGCTGGAACGGCGCGGCGATCGATTTGACCGTGACGGAGTTCCTGCTGGTGCTGGCGCTGGCAACGCGTCCCGGACACGTCAAGAGCCGCGACCAGCTGATTGACGCGGCCTATGGCGAACACATCTACGTGGATGACCGCACCATCGACAGCCACGTCAAGCGCCTGCGCAAGAAGTTCCGGGCCGTCGATCCGGACTTCAACGAGATCGAGACCCTTTACGGGGTCGGCTACCGATACAGGC
>JAPHTL010000295.1 GCA_026193355.1 Rhodospirillales bacterium | reverse complement strand
TACATTTAAGTGATTCGGCATCTGATGCCGACGCCGGGAATAAATGAAGACTTTGAAAAGGCGCAAAAAGCGCCGGACAAGGCGGGGGGAAATCCTGCCGAACGTTGCTTGAGGGTCGCTTTGGGAGGCGGAAGACGGAGCCGGTTTAGGGGCCGTCATCGTTGTCGTAGTCGGAACAGGCGCGACGGTGCGTGTGGCGGTAACGGGGGGCTGTTTTTTCCGTTTGACGAAGTTGCCGGGGGCGCGACTTTTTTGCCGCGCCAGTGAGGACAGTTTTTGGCGCCATCATCGCCGCGAAGCGGGATGACAGGACGCCTTTGGGGTTTGGCTCTGATGACGGGTGACTCAAGGATTACATCTTTGAATGAAGAATGGTCGCGAATTTGCGACCGAATGCAGGGGGAGATCGGTGACGCCGCCTTCAAAAGCTGGCTGAAGCCGATAACGGTCAACGGGATAGAAGGGGGGACGGTGCGCGTCACCGTTCCGACCCGTTTTATGCGGGACTGGGTTGTCAGCAACTACGGCGCGCGTATCCGGTCCCTCTGGCGTGGCGAGAATACCGATGTTCGCGCCATCGATGTCCAGGTTATCGCGCGTGGCGATGACTCGCCGGTCAATGGCGAACCGGTCGCCAGGTCCGGGAAGGCGCCGGTGGCTGCGCCTATGGCGCGCCGTTCCGCCGCTGCCAGGACGCGCAACAGCGATGATCGCGTCGATCTCTGCGCCCCGCTCGACACCCGCTTCACATTCGATAATTTCGTGGTTGGAAAGCCCAATGAGTTCGCCTATGCGGCGGCGCGTCGGGTCGCAGAGGCTGCAACGGTCCCGTTCAACCCTCTGTTTCTCTATGGCGGGGTCGGGCTGGGCAAGACTCACCTCATGCATGCGATTGCGTGGCACATCACGTCGCGTGATCCGGATCGCACGGTTGTCTACATGTCGGCCGAAAAATTCATGTACCGTTTCATCCGCGCCCTGCGTGAACACAACACGGTCGATTTCAAGGAGCAGTTCCGCTCCGTCGATGTGCTCATGATCGACGATGTCCAGTTCATCAGCGGCAAGGAATCGACTCAGGAAGAGTTCTTCCACACGTTCAATGCCCTGGTCGATCAGGGGCGGCAGATCGTGATCTCCGCCGACAAGTCCCCTTCGGACCTGGAGGGGATCGAAGAACGCCTTAAATCGCGACTCAACTGCGGGCTGGTTGCGGATATTCACGCCACCACCTACGAACTGCGACTGGGTATCCTGCAATCCAAGGCCGAAAGCATGCAGGTGGAAATTCCGCGCAAGGTGATGGAGTTCCTCTCTCATCGCATCACGTCGAATGTCCGGGAACTCGAAGGGGCGCTCAACCGGGTTGTTGCGCATGCCCAGCTTGTCGGTCGCGACATCACCCTGGAAACCTCCCAGGAGGTCCTGCACGACCTTTTGCGCGCCAATGATCGCCGTGTCACCATCGAGGACATCCAGAAACAGGTGGCGGCCCATTTCAATATCCGCATTTCCGACATGCATTCCGCGCGGCGCGCCCGTTCCGTGGCCCGACCGCGGCAGGTCGCCATGTATCTGGCGAAACAGCTGACGGCGCGCTCGCTGCCGGAAATCGGTCGCAAGTTCGGCGGCCGCGATCACACTACGGTGATGCACGCCGTGAAAAAGGTCGAGGAACTGCGCTCGGCGGAACCCAGTTTCGCCGAGGATGTCGAGCTTCTGCGGCGCATGCTGGAAGGCTGAGTGCGGGCGGGTGGGCCTTTTCCCGCCCGGGTCCCGTTCCACCGCTAATCGGTGTATAAAAGCGCCCCTGAAAGCATCGGCAAAAGAATGCGTGGCCCGACCGCCAATTCCCCCCGATTCCTCTTCTGATTCAAGGCGTTTTTGCTATAATGGCCCTCCCTTCGCGTGGCCGCGACGCGGCCATCCCGCACAGCTATGGGGACTGGCCCGTCAGGGTTCGGCGACAGTCGCCTTGATGGACGTGAGGGTGTGGCCGAACCACAAGCTGGGACCGAGCCGCAGGCAGACGAAGCAAGATAGAAGCAGTACGCACCGAGAGAACCGGATCGAACATGAAAATCATCATTGAGAAGGCCGCTTTCCTGAAAGCGCTGGCGCATGTCCAGAGCGTTGTCGAACGGCGCAACACCATTCCGATTCTGGCCAACGTCAAGCTGACCGCCGAAAGCGGCAAGCTGACGCTGGATGCCACCGACATGGACCTCGAAGTTTCCGAGACCACCGCGGCGGCGGGCGACGGCGGCGGGCAGACGACCGCGCCGGCCCATACCCTTTACGAAATCGTTCGCAAGCTTCCCGAAGGCGCGCAGGTGGAGCTGGAGTCGGATGGCGCGGACGGCCAGTTGACCCTGAAGTCCGGGCGGTCCCGGTTCACCCTGGCCTGCCTGCCGACAGACGATTTCCCGGTTATGGCCAGCGGCAGCATGCCCCATCAGTTCACCCTCTCGGCGGCTGATCTGCGCGGTCTGGTCGATCGTTCGCGCTTTGCGATCTCGACCGAGGAAACCCGGTACTATCTGAATGGCATCTACCTGCATGCGGCCGAAGACGGCGGCGTAAACGTGTTGCGCGCGGTGGCGACGGACGGCCACCGTCTGGCCAGCGTCCAGGTGCCGCTTCCCTCCGGCGCTGAGGGCATGCCGGGCGTGATCGTGCCGCGCAAGACGGTCAGCGAGCTGCGCAAGCTGATCGATGAGGAGGCAGGCGATATCGCCATCTCGCTTTCCGAGACCAAGATTCGCTTCGCTTTCGGCGGCGCGGTTCTGACCTCTAAGCTGATCGATGGCACCTTCCCCGATTACCAGCGCGTCATCCCCGAAGGAAACGACAAGAATCTTGAAGTGCCGCGCAAGCAAATCCAGGATGCGGTCGACCGTGTTTCGGCGATCTCGACCGAAAAATCACGCGCCGTTAAAATGGCGTTGTCGTCAGGTGGACTTGTCCTGTCCGCATCGAGCGCGGAGAACGGCACGGCGATCGAAGAGCTGGAAGTCCCCTACGAGGGCGGCGATCTGGAGATCGGGTTCAACTCGCGCTATCTGCTCGATATCATCCAGCAGATGGAGGGCGATACGGCCCGCTTCACCATGGCCGATGGCGCGTCGCCGACAATCGTTCGCGATACGTCGGACGCCAGCGCCCTTTATGTCCTGATGCCCATGCGCGTCTGAGGGAGGCGTTCTTATCGCGATATCGTCGAGAGGAACAGCGATCCGGGAAATGACTGGCCTGTCCGGGGAAATGAACGCCGCGCCCAGCGGCCCCGCCGTGCTGCGGCTGACCCTCTCGGACTTCCGATGTTACGGCAGCCTGCGGATGGAAACGGATGGAAGGCCGGTTGTCCTGACCGGACCCAATGGGGCGGGTAAAACCAATCTGCTGGAGGCCGTTTCCTTTCTGGTTCCTGGCCGTGGGCTTCGCCGGGCGCGATTGGATGAGGTCGCACGGCGGGCGACGGGCGGCACGGATGACGCCGCATCACG
>JAPHTL010000228.1 GCA_026193355.1 Rhodospirillales bacterium | reverse complement strand
TCGCCCTTGCCTTCGATATGCCCCCTGAATTGTTGCTTGCCTGCGCTTGTGGCGCCCTTGCTGCCACTGTCAACGTAGGTGCCGCTGGCGGCCAGGCTATATTCCCCGCGGGTTGTGCGCTGCCTGTATTCACCCTCAAGCAGGAGCTGCTGTTCCGTTAGAAAAAACTGCGGCGCTACGGTCAGGTCACGGTCGGGTGCGATATTGAAATAGTAAGGCGTCCTTAAACGAAACCCGAGATCACTGTTGCTGGTGAAGCTGGGTGCCAGAAACCCGCTTTCCCTTTTCTTGTTTGGGTCCGGATGGGCCAGATAGGGGGTGTAAAGGACGGGAACGCCAAAAAACTCAAGAAAGGCGTCCTTGTACTCGACGATCTGGCGCTTTTCATCGTGCCTGACCTCTTCCGCCTTGACCTGCCAGACAAGGGGGCGCCCCGGTGATTCCTCGCAGGCGCGACACGGAGAATAGACAGCCTTGTGGAATGTGGTGAAACTGCCCGCTTCCCGTGTGGCCGAATGCGCGGCTGCCCGTGAATCATCGGTCATAAGCAGCATTATGTTTTTGGCTGTTCCGGTCTTGAAGTCAGATGTCAGCTCGAAAAACTCGGAAAAGAGAACATTGCCGCTGGACTGGAGGTAACGAACGTTTCCCTGCGCGGTGATGGTGTCGCGCTTTTCGTCATAGCTGAGGCTGTCGGCAACGAGGAGTTCGTCGCCATGTGTAACCTCTACGTTTCCCGAGGCAACGATAACGCCGATATCTTGGTGATAGGTCAGTTGATCGGCGGAAAACATGACATCATTGCCGTCGCGGCTCTTTACCTCGACCTGGGCGAATGATGGCGGCGAGGCGAACAGGAACAGCGCGGCGATCGCAATCGCCGGAAATGCCCTTGCAGGTCCTTTAAATAAACAGAAAGTCAATTTCCGTACGGCCCAGGATATTTAATTCATAATATTTGCAAACGCGTCAAATTATCGATGACGCCGGATATTATGCGATTTGGAATCCTGCCGCAACTCGTTGGGCGATCAGCCGTTTTCGGTATTCATGAAGAATCAGTCCTGCGGAGCATGGTTTTTGTGGATGGCGGTGGCAATTTCACCAATCCCAAACGATATTTTTTCTTCTGTCGTTGATGAAAAGCCAAGCAAGATGGTTTTTTGATCGTATGTCGTTTTTTGCAGGCATACCGCCGCGCCCCGCATCAGGGAGTAAATGCCGATGCCTTTCTGCTGGGCTATTTCCTGTAGCTCGATCGCTTTTGGCATCCATGACGGAAGATGCCACGCGATATGCATTCCCGCTTCGCGACCCGTTATGTCGACCTCGCCAAAATGACGGTTTAGTTCCTCAATAAGGCGATCCCTTCGTGACATGTATGTCCTGCGGATTTTTCTGAGGTGGGCCGCATAGCCGCCGCTGGTCATGAAATCGCACAAAACGGATTGAACCAGCCATGGATGCCCATTGTTCATGAGGGCTTTAACAATCCCAGCCGGTTCGATGAGCTCGTCGGGCAGAACCATATAGCCAGTCCGCAAACCGGCGCCGATGGACTTTGAAAACGTCCCCAGGTAGATAACACCTTCACCGCCGCTCAACCCTTTAAGGGCGGTAAGGGGAGAGCCTTGGTATCGGAAGTCGCTATCGTAATCGTCTTCAATGATGTAGGCGCCTGTATGGCGGGACCAGTCGAGCAGGCGGATGCGTTTTTCCAGAGATAACGTCACCCCCAGGGGATACTGATGCGACGGCGTTACGTAGATGAGGGCCGTTTTCCGTTTTGGCAAGGCGCGGACATCTATCCCGTCCTGTTCGATCGGAACGGGCAGGAGCTTTGCGCCGAAGCTTTCCATGAGGTAAACGGCGCCCTGATAGCAAGGGCATTCGACGGCTACGGGGGTTCCGGTCTTCACAAACAGCCGTGCGATTATGTTCAGGGCCTCTTGCGCGCCCGAGACGATCATTACCTGTTCTGGCTTGGCCGTGATTCCCCTCGCTAAGGCTATATGATCGGCAATGGCCTTACGCAGGGATGGAAGGCCTGCCGGATCGCCGTAATCGGTGATATCGCAGACTGCCTTGGAAAGGTGTCGCGCGATCAGCCGACGCCATGTTTTCGATGGAAAAGAACCTGGGTCAGGACGCCCGATCCAGAAATCGACGGCAAGAGGTCGTGCGCCCAGATTTGCCAGTGCGTGCGCCTGCCCTGTGAAGATGACAGGTTGCCGGGGCAGGGGGGGCGGTTCGTTTCCAGTTTCATATGTGCCGCCGTGGGCGTGGAGGATGGATGTTTCGGGAATGTCGAAACTTACAAATGTTCCAACGGCCTTTTTGCTTTGCAGATAGCCCTCGGTAATCAGGCGTTCGTAGGCAAGCATGACCGTGTTGCGTGAAATCTGAAGCTGGTTGGCAAGCGCTCTTGTTGCGGGCACGAGGGTACCCGGACGCAGAACACCCGAAAGTATCAGCTTCCGAATTTTCTCGAATAGCTGGCGCTGTAGGGAATGCGAACTTTTACTGTCTAATTGAACCGGAAGCTGAACCAGGACTCCCCCCCCACTCCTGATGTCGTATCGTATGGTTGCTTTAAAAAACCGCTCTCCGGTCATTATTCTAAACAGCGTATCGGGATGGCGACACAGCACAGGTCAAGTCATCAAAAGGTTCCATGTAGGGGACAAGCAGTTTGCGGGTGACGCAACGTGTGGGATAACGTTTTGAAAAGAACATCGCGATCATTGACAGGATAGGTCAGGAAGGGAACTGGAACACCATGCGCATTCGTCTGAAGTTCCTTATCATGATGCTGGCGGTCGCCGTTCCTCCTCTGATCTTTGTTTCATGGTTCGACCAAAGGGCAATGCTCGACCTTGGTCGCCATCTGGTCAAAGAACAAAACGCCCACGCCCTCGATAGTTCGCTTGAATTCCTTGATGGACTGCGCGAGGGGAACGCCAGGTTGCTGATCCGCGAACGGCGTCTTGCTGAAACGACGTTATCCCTGCAATCGAAGGCTGTAGCTTTCCATCTTCAACGTTGGGGGCAAGGATCATTCGATACGTTTGGAAAGACGATTCTTCGCGAAACCCTTTTTTCCCACGATCCCGGGATGGATGTCGTCGGCAGGGTTGTCGTTCTGCATTCCGGTGCCGGCATGCGCGTGTCGAGCGGAGGGTACGTATCCACGGTCGATTTGGAAGATGAAAGGGACTGGTTCAAGCAAGCGATCGATCTGGGGGGCTATTCATGGATTGCCGAGCCCGAGCGATTGATTGTCGCCACGCCTATCCTCGCGTTATCGGGTGAAACCCTGGGGGCGACATCCATTGAACTTTCCTATCATTCCAGAGCATTCGATATCGAATTGCCAGGAAGCTGGAATGCCGTTCCATCCATTTTCCTCTGGAATCAGGCTTCGGGGATTATTCTGGTGCATTCCGGCGATATGGCCCCACAACTGCCGGACGACGTCATGGTGGCGCTGAACGCAGGGGCGAGCGGTTCACGGGTGTTCGACCATGAAGGTCGCTCTTATTTTCTCTCCCATGGTCCGGCGGGTGACTTGCCTCTCTCACTGATCCTTGTCGCCCCGGCGGAACAGGCCATGCAGGCAGCCGCCAAGACCAAGAGCCGGGTCCGCCGTGGAATCGAAAAACAGGCTGCCGTAAGCGGCACCGGGCTGACTGTTTTCGCCCTTGTGGCGATTGTTCTGGCGATCATTGCCGCCCGCTCCATTACACGCCCCTTGAAAAACCTGACTGAAATGGCTGAGCGTGTTGCCGGGGGTGACCTGAACGCGCGCGCCGATATTGAAACGGGTGATGAGATTCAGGAGTTGGCGGAAGCGGTTAACAACATGATCCCAAAACTTCGCGACCGTGTACGCATGCGCGATGCATTGGGTCTTGCGATGGAAGTTCAACAGAATCTGTTGCCAGCCCAAAGTCCCGAAATAGATGGTTTCGATGTTGCCGGAAAGACTATCTATTGCGATGAAACGGGTGGTGACTACTACGACTTTGTCGACCTGTCTGAGTTGGGAAAAAACAGGGTGGGCGTCGCCGTCGGTGATGTGACCGGTCACGGCGTCGCCGCGGCGCTTTTGATGACGACTGCGCGCGCGCTTTTGCGAAGCCGGGCTACGGAACCGGGATCTCTTTCCGATCTGGCCGTCAACATCAACAGGCACCTTCGTCGCGATGCCAATCGTGGGCGTTTCATGACGTTGTTCTACGGAGTAATTGAATCGGCGAGCGGTTCTTTCAGGTGGGTGAATGCCGGTCATGAACCCGCTTTGCTATACAATCCCAAAACGGATATCTGGGGGGAACTGGCCGGGGATGACATTCCCCTGGGCATCGATGCCGACTGGTCCTATCAGGAACATGTCCGCGAAATATGGGACAGGGGGCAGATTGTGGTGATCGGCACCGATGGCGTTTGGGAGACTCGCAATCCTGACGGGGAAATGTTCAGCCGTGACCGCCTTCGCGACACCGTGCGGGAAAATGCAGGAAAAAACGCCTTGGAAATATGCGAGTCGATAACGGATTCCGTTACGGCGTTCAGGGAGGGGAGAGTGCGGGAAGATGACGCAACGGTCGTCGTCATCAAGGCCCTGTGATCACGTTTGCGGCGGTTGTCATCGTCCTCCTTCGGCGGCTTCCCATCGGCATTCGAGGCCAAGTTCCCCCGCCGTATTGGCGATTGTCGCCAGACAGGAATTCTCATTTCCTTCCGGAATCCAGACGCTAACACCGATGCTGTAGAGCGGGTCGCCTTCGCCGGGGATCTTTTCTGAATTCAGGCGCACGATGTTGGCCTTGAATTGGACGAAAACCTCACACAGCCGCGCAATCAGGCCGGGGCGGTCACCGCCGCTGACCAGAATCCTGTGGGTGATTTTTCCTGACGGGCCATGAACCGGATCAAGCCCGAACGGCGCAATGGTGATGGCGGCGTCCCTCAATTCAGGCAGAAGCCGAAGTTCGCCATCTATTTCTTCGTGGGACAACTCGTCGGGAAGTTCGCAAATGGCGGTGAACTCGGCGCCTTTTCCAAGAACCGAAAACGATGCAGCCCCAAGATTGACGCCCAGATCGAAAAGTCGCCCGGTCACCTCGGCGACAAGACCCGTGCGATCCACGCAGAAAATGGAAAGAAGAGCGTTTTCGGCCATTTACAGGATCCTTGTTTTTGGCTCATGCAATGTGTTCAAGCCATAATGGGTCAAAAGAGCCAAAGTGAAAAGGTCCGCGCAGGCCGTCTTCATATTGAAACGAGGCCGTGCCGCATCCTGAGGATAGGGACTATTTCCCCTTTTTTTGCCGCCTCGGCATGAGGGGGGCGAATAATGAGGCAATCGGCTTCGGCCAGTCGCGCCAGTAAGGCGCTGTCCTGCTTGTCGAACGGGATCGCTGTCACCTGTCCATTGGCGTCTGTTTCGAGCCGCGCGCGCAGGTAATCCTGCCTCTGGTCGTTGGCGTCGAGATCATGTCCGAGGATGGCTGAATCATGACTTTCATGATGATGGCCGTCGATCCCGAGCATTACCTCCATGGCGGCGCGGAGGAAAAGGGCCGCCGTGACGTTGGCGGAAACTGGATTTCCTGGAACGCCAATCATCGGTGTGCCTTCGATCATTCCGAAAATCAGGGGTTTTCCCGGACGCATTGCGACTTTGTAGAAACCCAGTTCAAGACCGTCTTCACCAAGGACCTTGCGAACCAGATCGTAGTCACCGACAGATGCGCCGCCAATGGTCACCAGCATGTCTGCGCCTTTTGCGCCAGATGCCATCAGGTGCAGCGAATCTTCGTCGTCACGCGCAATGCCGAGGTTGATCGGTTCCCCGCCGAGGGCCGTGACCTGCGCCGCCAGCGAGAGCGAGTTGGAACTGAATATCTGGTTTTGGCTCTTCGCCTCTCCGGGCATGACCACTTCATTTCCAGTCGCCAGTATGGCGATGCGGGGTTTTCTGGTGACGCGCAACCAGGGAACGTTCATGGCGGCGGCCAGACCGATGTCACGGGCCGTCATGACCTTTCCTGTACGCAGCAGGACTTCTCCTTCGCTGAAATCCATGCCGGCGGGCCTGATGAAATTGCCGGAGTTGACGGAAACATTGATGATGACAGAATCACCGTCGCGTTTCGTGTCTTCCTGCATCACAACGGCGTCGGCCCCCTCGGGAACGGGAGCTCCGGTAAAGATTCGAATCGCCGTGCCGGGCAAAAGCGTACCCGGTGTTTCGCTTCCGGCGGCAGATTCGCCGCTGACGTTCATTTTGACCGGCGGCGCAGTGATATCGATTGCGCGAACCGCGTAACCATCCATTGAGGACACCGCCACAGGGGGCTGTGTGACCCTTGAGGCGACATCTTCGGCAAGAACGCGGCCAAGGGCGTTCTCAATCCCGACGACTTCCGATGGAAGGCGCGCGACGCCGCCCGTTACCTTTTCAAAGGCTTCCGCAACAGAAATCATCAGGAACCCTCGTAAGCGCCGGATTTGCCGCCATCCTTGTGGGTCAGACGGATATCGACGATCCGCATCCCGCGATCGACCGCCTTGCACATGTCATAGACGGTCAGCGCCGCTACGGATACGGCCGTCAGCGCCTCCATCTCGACCCCGGTGCGCCCCGTCAGCTTGCAGGTTGCTTCGATATCGACGGCATTGCGCGTCGGGTCGCAGGAAAGATCGACCCGAACGGAACTCAACGCCAGTGGATGGCAAAGCGGGATCAGGTCTGGTGTGCGCTTGGCTCCCATGATTCCGGCCAGCTGCGCAACGCTCAGGACATCGCCTTTCTTGACGGTTCCATCTGTGATCATCCGCATGGTTTCAGGCTGCATGATGATGCTGCCTTTCGCCGTTGCCGTGCGTTCCGTTTCGCCCTTCTCGGAAACGTCGACCATGACCGCATTTCCCTCGGCGTCGAAGTGGGTGAAGCCGCTCATCGTCAGGTTCCTGTCCTTTCTTCGGGGGTGGGCGCTTTTTCGAGAAGTTTCCTTGTCGCGGCTTCCACATCCGCCTGTCGCATCAGTGACTCGCCGACCAGAAAGCAGTTCGCGCCAACCCGCGCCATACGCGCCAGATCATCCGGTGTGTTGAGGCCGCTTTCACAAACAAGCGTCCGGTCATCCGGCATAATCGCCGCCAGTCTTTCCGTTGTCGCAAGGTCCACGGCAAGTGTTTTCAGGTTGCGGTTGTTGACGCCGATCAGGGTCGCGTCGAGACGCAAGGCGCGTTCCATTTCTGCTTCGTCGTGAACCTCGACCAGAACGTCCATCCGCCACGAATGGGCGGCGGCCAGAAGTTCATTGGCCAGACTGTCTTCCAAAGCAGCCATGATAAGCAGGATGCAGTCCGCACCGAGCGCCCGCGCCTCGGCCACTTGATAAAGCTCGATCATGAAGTCCTTGCGCAGGACTGGCAGGGTTACTGCGTTACGGGCCTGGACGAGAAATTCGTCTGAACCCTGAAAATAGGGGATATCGGTCAGAACCGAGAGGCAGGAGGCCCCGCCGCGTTCGTATGCGCCAGCCAGTGCAGCAGGGTCGAAATCTTCCCGGATCAATCCCTTCGAGGGCGAGGCGCGCTTGATTTCGGCGATCAGGCCGTAACGTCCCCCTGAAACAGATGATTTCAGCGCATCGGCAAAGCCACGGGTGGGGGTGGCGCGACGCGCGTCAGCTTCTACCGCGGAAAGGGGGTGGTTGGTTTTGCATGCCTCGACATGATCGCGTTTGTCGGCGCAAATGCGTTCAAGAACGTCGCTCACCGCCGGTTCCTCAGCTTTCCGCCGATATGGGCAGATTGGTTATTTCGACAAGTTTCGCCAAAGTCGCCTTTGTCTTTCCCGTATCGACAGCCTGCGCGGCAAGTTCAACGCCCTTTTTCATATCACCCGCCTTTTCGGCGATGACCAGCGCCGCCGCTGCGTTATAGAGGACAATATCGCGATAGGCCCCTGGCTTTCCTTCAACCAGATCGAAGATCGCCTTCGCGTTCACTTCCGGGCCGCCGCCCTTGAGGTCCTCACTCTTGGCGCGTGCGATACCTGCATCCTCAGGCGTAAGTTCAAAGGTCTTTACCGCACCGTTGAAATACTCGGCGACGTAGGAGATACCCGTTGTCGTCAGTTCATCCAACCCGTCAGAGCCATGCATGACCCAGGCCCGTTCACTGCCGAGTTTGCCAAGAACATTCGCCAGCGGTTCAACCCATTCGCGGGAAAAAACACCGGTCAATTGTCGCTTGGCTCCCGCAGGATTGGAGAGGGGGCCGATCAGGTTGAAAACCGTACGTGTCGCAAGTTCGGTGCGCGGCCCTGCGACGTGACGCATGGCGCTGTGATGCCTTGGGGCCATCATGAAGCCTATATTCGCTTCGCGCATGGCGCGTTCGACCAGTTCCATTGGCGCATCGATGTTGACCCCAAGAGCGGTCAGGACATCCGCCGCCCCGGATTTCGATGAAAGCGCGCGGTTTCCGTGTTTGGCGATCGGGATGCCGCAAGATGCAACGACAAGGGCCGCACCGGTCGAAATATTGAAGGTTCCCGATGCATCGCCGCCGGTTCCGACAATATCGATGGAGCCGCCGGGCGCATCGACATGAAGCGCTTTGGCGCGCATGATCCGCGCAGCGCCAGTAATTTCGTCCACGGTCTCACCACGCACACGAAGGGCCATGAGAAAGCCGCCGATCTGCGCCGGAGTGGCATCGCCCGACATGATGATGTCGAATGCCCGTTCGGCCTCGGCCTCCGTCAGGGGGGCGCCCGTTGCGACCTGAGCAATGAAGCCCTTCATGTCCTGGATCGATGTCGTCATCAAGCAGCGTCCCGTTTCGCAGCGATCTTCAGAAAATTCGCGATGAGATCGTGTCCATGTTCGGATGCAATACTCTCCGGATGGAATTGGACACCGTAAATTGGATGATGCTTGTGGGCCAGTCCCATGATCAATCCGTCCGATGTTTCGGCGGTAACATTCAGACATTCCGGTAGGGTTTCTCTCTCTACCACAAGCGAGTGATAGCGTGTTGCCGTCAGTGGAGAGGGTATTCCGGAAAACAGGCCTGTTCCATCGTGGATGATTTTGTCGATCTTGCCATGCATCGGTTCCGGCGCCCTGACGACATGCCCGCCGAAAGCCTGCCCGATGGTCTGATGGCCGAGGCATACGCCGAAAATCGGGACATGACCTGCCGCGCGCTCTACCAGATTCAAGCATATACCCGCCTGATCAGGATCGCACGGCCCCGGCGACAGGATGATCCCCTGCGGGTCCATGGACATGACCTTTTCAATAGTGATGGCATCGTTGCGAAAAACCGCCACGTCCGCACCCAGTTCCCCCAGATAATGCCAGAGGTTATAGGTAAAGCTGTCGTAGTTATCGATTAATACAAACATATCAATGTGTTGCCGGTAATTTCGGTGCGTTTCGCGGGTCGCGTGCGTCTGTCGTCTCTGGTGGTCGGAAGAATGCAAGTCACCACCCGTTGCGTCAAGAGCGCGCAAGGAAAACCGCGCATTTCCCATGATCATTTTTTTATCCTTGACCTTCCCCCTCATGGAACCGGCAAACATTACTTTAAACTGGAAACTTTAGGCTGAGATGCCAATATCAAGACAACCCCGACGGATGTCGCAATGAACAGCAAAACCGCAGACAAAAATCATTCGGTTCTTTTCTTCACGGTTGAAGGGATGACCTGCGCGACGTGTGTAAACCGGATCGAGAAGGTTCTCGGGAAAAAACCGGGAATCGGGAGCGTCAACGTCAATCTTGCCTCCGAACGCGCCGAGACAACCTTTGATCCGAATGTTGTGACGGTGAAATCCATCCTCGAATCCGTTGAGAAGGCCGGTTTTTCCGTTCCCCGGGAAACCACGGAATATGAAATTCAGGGCATGACCTG
>JAPHTL010000254.1 GCA_026193355.1 Rhodospirillales bacterium | reverse complement strand
TATTTGTTTCCCAACCCATTGATTTTCAGCCTTAAACGGTTGAGACTAAGAGTTCTGTCGAGGTTCAGGACGGTGCTTCCGTACCTGCAACGGAAAGATCGGTGGGGCAATGGCAGGGAAACAGGACGTGGATAACCTGCAGGCGGCAGAACTGGAAATACGCCACCTGAAAGACACGATTGCCGCCCTGCGTGACGGGGTGGAGCACGCCCGCGTCGACGGCGACCGCCGTGTTCAGGAATCCCTGGCCTCCAGCAACGATGAAATCATCCAGTTGCGTACGACGATTTCCGCTCTTCGTGACGAAATGGAAAACCGCCATGCCGCCCATATGGATGCCATGCAGGAATCCGAACGGCGTTTCAGGGATGAGGCGCGCCAGCTTCAGGAAACGGCGCAGGCCCTGCGCGATCAATTGGAGCGCCAGCAGGCGGAGAGTTTCGGAAAGCTCCAGGATATGGAACGCGGCTTTCGTGACGAGAAGTCACAGTTGCAGGGAACGGCCCAATCCCTGCGCGACCAGCTTGAGCGAGAGCACGTTGCACATCTGGACAAGGTTCAGAAAATAGAACGATCCTTTCGTGACGAGCGGAAGCAGCTTCAGGACACCATCGCGGACCTTCGCGGAAAACTGGAGAAAAAACGATGAATGCCGGCGGAAAGAAGAAAACGGCGACGCCGAAACCGAAATCGGCCGCGTCCGAAAGCGCCCTCACGGCGAAGGAGCGCAAGAGGCTTCAGCGGGCGGAAATGCTGTTGGAATTGTCGCAACAGGTTGCATCCATCGAATCTCTCGACGATGTTCTCGAAACTTTGGTTGATTTCACCTGCCGCGAAGTGGGATCCGAACGCGGCACGCTTTTCCTCAATGACGAGGAAACCGGTGAACTATATGCGCGGGTCGCTACCGGCAATCTGAAACGTGAAATCCGCCTTCTCAACACCAGTGGCATTGCGGGTGAGGTCTTTACCGATGGCGTCGGCGAAATTGTCCATGACGCCTATTCGCATCCGCACTTCAATCACACCATCGATAGCCAGACCGGCTACGTGACGCGGAACCTTCTCTGCGCGCCAATCAAGACGGCGCGCCGTCAAACCATCGGCGTCGCCCAGTTGCTGAACAAGAAACGTGGGCGGTTCACCAAGGAAGACCTTGCGCTTCTTGAAGCCATGACGACCCAGGCGTCGGTGGCGCTGCAAAGTACGCGGTTCGCCGAGCAGGTGAAGCTCAAGCGTGAACAGGAGCTGAAGTTCCTCGACGTCGTGGCCGACGTGACTTCGGATATCGAACTTGATTCCCTGTTGCAGAAGGTGATGACCGAATGCACACGGATGCTCAATTCCGAACGCTCGACGCTGTTCCTGAACGACGCCAAGACCGGCGAATTGTTCTCGCGCGTTGCCCAGGGGGATTCCGTGGGTGAAATCCGCCTGCCCAACACCGCAGGCATCGCAGGCCATGTTTTCAGCACCGGCGAGTCGGTGAATATTCCCTATGCCTATGCCGATCTTCGGTTCAATCCGGCCTTCGACAAGAAGACGGGCTTTTTCACGCGATCCATTCTTTGCGTTCCTGTCGTCAACAAGGAAGGCAGGCGGATCGGCGTCACCCAGGTCCTGAACCGTCATGGCGGCCCGTTCACAGATGAAGACGAACAGCGCCTCAAGGCGTTTACCGCGCAGGTCGCCATCGGCCTTGAAAACGCCAAGCTGTTTGAAGACGTCCAGAACATGAAGAACTACAACGAGGCGATGCTGGAAAGCATGTCGAACGGCGTCATCACCGTTGACGAGGATTTGCGCATCGTTACCTGCAACGCCGCTGCGGGTCGAATTACGGGATGTGCCCCTGACAAGATCATCGGGATGGCGGCCTCGGCGTTTTTTGCGGACGCCAACGCCTGGATTGTCGAAAAGACCGAAAGGGTCCTTCGTGAACGGATCAGCGAAGTGATGATGGATGCCGAATTGCATACCGATGCGGCGACAAATTCGGTCAATCTCACCGTTCTCCCCCTGATCAATACCGAGGACAAGAACATCGGCGGCATGCTGATGCTTGAAGATATCAGCGCCGAGAAGCGCGTTAAATCGACCATGTCGCGCTACATGGACCCCGGACTGGCGGATCAACTGGTCAAGGGCGGCGAGGATGTTCTTGGCGGCAAGGGCGTGACGGCGACGATCCTGTTCTCGGATATCCGCTCGTTCACAACGCTGACCGAGGAACTGGGGGCGCAGGGAACGGTCAGTCTTCTCAATGAATACTTCACGATCATGGTTGATTGCATCCAGCGCGAAGGCGGCATGCTCGACAAGTTCATCGGCGATGCGATTATGGCGGCTTTCGGTCTTCCCCTTGCCCATGACGATGACGAGGATCGCGCGGTCCGGGCGGCGATCGCCATGATCCGGGAGCTTTGGGCGTGGAATGCGAAGCGGGCCGAAGACGGGAAGAAACCAGTGGATATGGGCATCGGCCTCAATACCGATATGGTTGTTTCCGGCAATATCGGGTCGCCAAAACGCATGGACTACACGGTCATTGGCGATGGCGTGAACCTTGCCTCGCGGCTGGAAAGCGCTTGCAAGCAGTATGGTGCGCGTATCCTGATTTCCGAACATACGGCCGAAAAACTGCGCGGCACCTACCGGATCCGTGACGTCGATCACGTGGTCGTCAAGGGAAAGACCGAACCGGTCGCGGTTTTTGAGGTACTCGACTATCACTCGGATCAGACCTTCCCGCAGCTTATGGACGCCGTCGCCTACTGCAATGAAGGGATCAGGCAGTATCGAACCGGGAACTGGGATACGGCGCTCAAGTCTTTCGCCAAGCTCAAGTCGATCAACCCCGATGACAAGCTGTGTGCGCTTTACATTGATCGCTGCAAGACGCTGAAAGCCAAGCCGCCCAAGGACTGGAACGGCGTGTGGACCTTGAAGGCGAAGTAAGGGTGCGCTTTCTCCTCTGCAAAATGGCTGATGCCATCATGCGAAGCGGCGTAAACTTGCTGTGGAACGCCCCTGACGCGAGGGCTACAATCACGACACGTCAGTCGATCGAGACAATCAAGAATGCTGACGGGTAACAATACCGCCAGGAGCACGTGACCAGACCATGCCCGAGGATCAAGCGATCAGCGAAGGGGGCACGTTAACAGTCGAACACATTCTTCAGGGGAATGTGCTGAGCTGTTCGCCCCATACCCATCTTGCCGAAGCGGCTTCGCGCATGCGCGAAGCAAACTGTAGCTCCATCATCGTTGTTCAGGATGCAAGCCCGGTTGGAATCTGGACGGAGGCCGATGCCCTCAAGATAGATTTTGACGACCCGGCTGAATTCGATCG
>JAPHTL010000194.1 GCA_026193355.1 Rhodospirillales bacterium | reverse complement strand
GTCATGCCGTCGGACGTGTTGTAGTTGCCCATGAAGACGCCGACCTTGGGTTCGGCGGAGCCGTCCATGTCGTCGGCGCCGTTGACCCAGTCGATCTGCATGGTGAAGCGTGGGTCCGCTGCGCTTGTCGCGTCCTTTTCAAAGAAGTTCTTCGGGGTGCCGTCACCGTTGAACTCGATAGCGTTCACGCCCGCGACGTTCCAGCCGACCGTGGCATCCAGTGCGGCGACGGTGAAGCCGCCTGCGCCGTCGTAGGCGCGACCCTGCAGGGTGACGGGATCGCCGCTTGCATCCTGCACCTGATCAGCGTCAACCGTGATGGCGCCACCGGATGATCCCTGGCGCATGACGATGGAATTGGTGCCCGCCATGCGTTCCGCCCATGAACCCGGGACCGTTGAAACCGCACCGAAGGCGTCGGTCAGGATGGCGTTGATTGTGGTCGCCAACTGGTCGATCAACTGGCTTTGCGTACGGCCCGTTGTGTTGACGTTGGCGGTCAAGTCGGCGGAGGCCGCGCCGACGACGGTCGTATCGTCGGCGGCGGCGGCGAAGTTGATTGTATAGGTTCGCAGGGCGCCATCACCGACATGGTAGGCCTGAATCGTCATGGAATTACCGGCAATCGGGGTGCCATCGAAATCAAGGCGACCGGCCGAAGAATACACAGCGCCGTTCTGGTCCTCGATTTCCAGTGACGCCGCGCCCTCTGGAGGGGGCGCTTCGAAATCCCATGAGTTGGAAGCCCTCTTCACGAAAGTGAAGTCCATGTTGTGATCGATGCCGAGCGAGTCGTAAATCTGCAGGTTGAGCTGCTGTGTGCTGTTGATATCCCCACCGGCCGGAAGGTTGGCGCCGAACGACATGGTCGTGGTGCCTTCGGCCGTGCCGCCGATGGTGTTCATGTTCAGGGCCTGAAGGTTGGTGCCGTCGACAATGTTGTCATTGATATAGACAGTATCGCCATCGGAATTGGTATAGGCCTTCATGAAGGTGTCGTTGCCGACGGTGACCTGCGACGCCAGCGCGTTGTTATCCCAGGTCCTGAGCGGCCAACCCTGCATATACCAGCCCGACACGTTCTGGAGGTAACCTTCCTTGTCCACCTTGAACGATCCGGCGCGCGTGTAGGCGTAAAGATCGCCGGTTGACGGGTTTGCGGACTCGTTGACGACGAAGAAACCGTTGCCCGCGATGCCGATGTCGGTGGTCGATGACGTGGATTGCAGCAATCCCTGAATATCGACGCCCTGACGCGGCTTCGACTGCACACCGCCCGCTGAATACTTGGTCGATGACGCTTGCTTGGTGATCAGGGTCTGAAAGTTGACCTTGGTGCCCTTGTAACCGATCGTGTTCACGTTCGTGACGTTATCGGCAATGGCACCCATGGCGCTGGACTGCGACTGCAGGCCCGAAACGCCGGAGAACAAAGCACCGTATAGACTCATCCTCTTGCTCCTTTTTCTTGCGTCGGGCGATTGGACCCTCGGCCTTTCCTCGTCAGGCCCTCAGGCCCACCCGGGAATTCGTGAAACCTCGTTACTGGACAACCGCTGCCGGCGGTTCCTTGACGGCGATGACTTTTTCCATGGCGACATCGACATCGCCCATGAACAGGGTCGGCGTGCCGTTTTCGCCAACGGCGACGCCGGTCACCCGGCCGACGACCGTATGGACCACATCCAATGGGTCCCCGTTGTAATCAAGCGCTGCGGCGGTCACGTTATACGTGCCGTCGGGCACAGCGATGCCGTCCATGTCCTTGCCGTCCCAGCTGATGCGGTGGACGCCGGCATCGGTTTCGCCCTGGGCGGTGAAAACGGTTTTCCCGGACCCATCGGTAATCAGGACGGTCACCTTGTCTGCCTTGTCTGCAAGGGTGTAGGAGAATTCCGCCGCACCGTTCTGCAACGGCAGCTCCTGGCCTTCAACCTCGGCGGCAAGCCCGACGTAGTTGACGATGTTGCCCAACTGCGATGCCGACTGAAGGTTGATCAGTTTTTCCAGATTGGTGTTCTGATAGATTTGCTGCTCAACGCTGGCGAACTGGACAAGCTGGGCAGTGAACTCGGTCGCATCCATCGGTTCCAGCGGATCCTGATGCTGGAGCTGCGTTGTCAGCAGGGTGAGGAAGTGGTTCAGGTCCTTGGCCAGCTTGTTCTGGTCCTTTGTGGACCGGGACTGGTCTGTACCCGCCGTTGCTGCTGTATCTGTTGTGCCTGATAAGATCATCGTTCAGTTTCCTTTAGGCCCGAATGTCCACACCGCCGCGGGCGGCAGCGGCCTTCGCATAGGCCTGGGCCAATGCCGGGGCCGAGTCTGTTCCGGACTCCACAACGGTTTCTTCGCCGGCCTGCGGCGCGGTGTCGGGGCTGCCCTTGCCGCGGCCGTTGTTTTGGTGCTGTTCGCTGCGAAGGGCGAAATTCAGATCCCCCGATCTGGCGTCCAGACCGGCATCGCCCAGGGCTTTTTCAAGGCCCTTCACATCCTGCCGGAGCATGTCCAGGGTTTCCTGTTTGTCGACAACGATGGTTGCGTTGACGCGTCCGGGTTTGCCCATCTCAAGCTGCACCTCGATGCGGCCGAGGGATTCAGGCTTCAGGTGAATGGTGACCTTGTCCACTCCGCCATTGATGGCCTTGGCGACCTGTACGCTGACCTGCTCCATAACCTGCTGTGGCCGGACGGGTGTCTGGGGTGCCGCCGGTTTCTGTGTGGCGGCGGTCTGGCTGGCCTGTGTCGACTGGCCCGGCCCGTTTGATGCCGATGAAGAAAGTGTCTCGCCACCGGTCTGCGTCGCCTGGACGGAGGTGGGCTGCTGGACATTCTGGACGTTGACCTGCGCTTTTGCGCCGCCCGAATTTGCAGCCGCCTGTGATTGCGCCTGCTGGGCTGCCGCCTGCTGGGCTGAAACGGCGGCGGCGTTGTTCCCTGCCTGTTGGGCCGCCTGCGCCGCCTGCTGGCTGGTCTGGGCGAAGGGATTGCCCGGCGTATTCTGTCCACGCTGTTGTCCCTGGCCGCCTCGAGATGCGTCGTCGATGGCTGTTGCCGCGTTGGCCGTCAGGGATGATGTGGGCTGCGACTGTACGCCGGCATTTTCCCCGGTGACGGTCACCTTGACGGAAACGGGGCGATTAATACGCGCATCGCGTGAAAGGGCGGCGGCCTGCTGTGCAGCGACCTGATTGTCCGGACCCTTCGCCATTTCGCCGCCCTGTGCGGCGTTCTGGTTAACGGTCGTCTGGTTTGTCGCGCCCTTTGTGTTTCCGGTAAGCCCCGCATCACGCATGGCGGTTTTGCCGACGGCATTGCCGTCATTCTGTGACGCCTGATTGGCTTCGCCTGTTTCCTTGCCGCCATTCTGACGCGCCGCGGCCGCAACCTGCTGGGCCGTTTCGCCGGCCTTGCCGCTACCGTCCGTCGAACGGGCCGTCTGGACATGATTGGCCACGGTCTCGGCGAACGGTGTCGCAGCCGCCACAGTCGTTGTCGTCGCGGTTGCAGCGGCCGCCTGTTCGGTGGTGTCCGCGCCTGTATCAGAAGAATCGACGGTATCGGATGTCTCGTTCTTTCCTTCGGATTGGGCCGCGGGCGCTTCGGATTGGGCCGTTTCCTGCTGGCTCGAAGCTTCCGGGTTGTCGCCGGTGTCGTGATTTTCCGCCGTATTGGACTGGTCGCGTGAATCCGCGCCCTTGTCTTCGTGGCGGTCATCCGCCGCCGTTTTGCCGTTATCCTTGTTGTCAACGCGGCTGTCGTCGCCAGAATCCCTTCTGTCATCCACGGAGCGCGCTTCGCTTGGCGCTCTGTCGTCCTTCTGGTCGTCTGCGTCGTTCCTGCGGCCGACGTCGTTATCCTTGGGGGCGCGGACCATGGCCGAGTCGGTGCTCGCCACATATTTGCCCATACTGTTCTGGACCGACGTTTCGAGGCTTACGCCCGCATTCTTCAGGAGATTGGCGAAAGATCCGGCAATGCCGCCTGCGGCTGAGTTCCCGCTGGCGTCTGCGCCCTTGGCCGTTCCGGACTGCGATTTGCTGACAGTATCGATTTCCATGGCTCATCCCCATAGGTGGCGTAAATCCATGGAATGAATTGCAAGCATCGGGCCAAACTGAGCGCTACTCTTTAACTCGTTGAAATATAATAAAATTTATCAGGTGTTCCCCTGGACTGGATGGTGAAGGTACAAGGTCAAACCCCCGCACCCGGCAATAATTGACCGGCAGAACCTGCAGGAAGTGACCTTGGGCGGACAATGGGATGGAATGACTGTGAAGGGACTAGCGCGATGAGGTGGCGCAGCGATCCAGCCACAGATTTCGGAGCGCTTTTCCAAGGTTGTCAGCAAACAATGCGCTGTCGCAGAGAGGTGAGGTTCTCACTTTTTCCCGCAAGGCGCCGCGCAATCCGGCAAGGCGATCGATGTCGCGCGCCCATTCAATGGCGGTGCTCACGTATGTATCGCGATCGGGGGCAACCCATTCCGCCATCCCCGTGTTAACGAGATGGGTGGCGGCATGGCGTCCGGCGAATGTTGCACCGAAAAGCGTCACGACCGGAATGCCCATCCACAATGATTCGATCGTCGTCAGGCCGCCGGAATACGGGAAGGGGTCGAGGGAGATATCGATATCTCCATATGACTCCAGAAGTTCCCTGTGGGGGGCCTGTCCAAGAAACGAGACGCGATCCGGATCAATCCCGGCATCCTTGAACATCTTCGTGAAGTATTCCCTCACAGGGCGTTCTTCATAGGCGCGGCCCCTCAGGGCCAGACGGCTCCCGGGAACCGCTGTGAGGATCTTTCCCCAGACATCGGCAACGTCCTCGTTGATCTTTGCCGGGTTGTTAAAACAAGCGAAGTTGATAAACCCCTTCTCCCGTGCTGGCAGGGGCGATACGCCCGGCACGTAGCTGGGGGGGGCGTAACAGACGTAATCCCCCGGCAAACGGACGATCTTCCTCTCTGCATACCACCGCTCGTCGCCCTCCGGCGTTTCAGTGGAATCCGTGATGAAGGCATCGAAGGCATTCATGCCGGTTGAGTTGAATTGCCCGCCGATCCATTTGACCTGAACCGGGGCTGCGCTGCGGGCGACGATCAAAAGCCGGCCGCCAGCGCCGTGGCCGGACAGATCAATCAGGATGTCGATACTGTCTTCACGTATAAGATCAATCCCTGAGGAATCATCCATTCCCGAAATATCCCGCCACAGGTCGGCGGATTTCTTGAAACGCTCCGTCAGGTCATCTGAGAGGGCGTTGTTCGAGTAGATGACGATTTCGAACAAATCTTTAGGAAGGGCCTCAATGGCGGCGATGGCGAGAAAGCCGACAGGATGCCGCCTGAATCCGCCGGAAAGGAAACCGACACGAAGCTTCCTGCCGGGTGTGGGATCTCTTGGCTGCACCGGTTCTTTTGGCCAGAGGGGCGCGGCATGGCGCGCGTTCCAGTTGGATAATTCGTCATGGATGGCCTGCTGGGTAATTTCAGGCAGATAGTGCATCGCCTGGATGAGGTTGGAATGGACAGCGATGAGGTCCGGGGCGCTCTTGAGAGCGCGTCGGTAGTATTCAATCGCTTTTCTGGGCATCCCCATATCAAAATTAAGAACACCGAGGTTTGCTATCGCTTCTGCGTTATCGGGGTCGATCGACAGACACTCACGGTAGGCCTGTTCCGCCTCCGCCAGTTTCCGAAGGCTTTGCAGGGCCGCGCCCAGATTTGACAGGCTGGTCGCATCTTTGGGATCGGCCTCGATCGCCTTTCTTAAATATACAACCGCCTCCGCGTAGCGAGCCTGATGGTAAAGAATAACGCCATAATCGGCGTTGATCTGCGCGTCCGCACCACCGCTGTTGTCCAGAGCCAGTCGGCAAGCGTCTTCCGCCAGATCAAGGCGGCCAATTGCGACGAGTATTTTTACGTAGTGGTGAGTCAGGCGAACGCCGTCCGGCGAATCATTGATCGCCTGGGCGAGAACCTCAAGGGCCATATCGACCTTGCCAGCACGGGCCAAATCCGTCGCCAGCGTCAAAGGGTTGTTCACAACCTCCCCTTTCCGGGATGATCGAAAGAAAGCCTCAACTTCCAGTGTAATAAATCCCGATTACGACGGTAAGAGTTATTATCCCTGTGGTGCAACCGGCGCACAAAAATGAATTATGCGCCGCGTAGCTTGGTTGCCGATGCAGTCCCGATAAGGCTACCATCAGTGGATCACGTGGCGTTGTCCGATTCTGGCAATTGGCACGGTCGGGGGCTTTTCTGGAACATGAATCGCAAGGAACGCAGGGCGAAGGCCAAGACAGGCGGGGGAAATAGCCCGCCACGTCCGGACCGTGGCGGCGCGGCTCCTTCCGGCGATGGCCAGCAAATCGCCGACGCCTTCAACGCGGCCGTGGCCTTGCATCAGGCGGGCGATCTTTCGGCGGCGGAAGGGATTTATCGAAAAATTCTCGATGTTGCGCCGCATGAGCCGGGTGTTCTCAACAATCTGGGCATCGCGCTCAAGGACCAGGGCCGCACCGGTGAGGCGATCACGGCGTTTCGTCGCGCGGTCGCATGCGACCCCTCCTATGCGACCGCCTACAATAATCTCGGCCTGGTTTTCACGGAGAAGAAGGCATGGCACGAGGCGGCTGAAGTTTTTCGCAAGGCGATAAATCTCGATTCTTGTTCCTACGAAGCCTGCAACAACCTTGGCATTGCCTTGCGAGGCCTGGGGCTGCCCGGCGAAGCCGTTGAATCGTATCGGAGGGCCCTTGAGATCAATCCTGAATACGCTGAGGCTCACAATAATCTCGGGAATGCCCTGTACGCGTCGGGAAGTCTTGAAGATGCGGCGAAATCCTATCGCCGGGCGATGGAGATAGATCCTGAAGACGCCGTTTTCCACAACAATCTGGGCAACATCCACAAGGATATGGGGCGGATAGAGGAGGCTGTTCTTTCCTACGGAAAGGCGCTCGCCCTGCAACCGGATTATCCGGAGGCTCTGGCCAACATGGGCGTGGCCCTGCACGGCCTTGGCCGCCTGGAGGAGGCGGGAGAAGCGTATCGGCACGCCTTGAAACTGGCGCCGAATCACGCAGACCTTTTCAATGGCCTCGGCGTTACCTTGCAGGGTCAGGTGAAGCTTGGGCCTGCATACATTGCCTTGGCCAAGGCTGTTCTTATGCGCAACGACTACACGCAGGCCTTCAGCAACCTGCTTTACGGACTTCAGTTCGCGACCCCAGAATTTGTTGAGGGGAAGGGCCTTGATGCCCGACAGTTGCTGACCATGCATCGGTCATGGGCCGCTGTCTATGGCGGAGACCGGAGGAAGGCTGGCCCGTCGCTCACCAATACGCGTGAGCCGGAACGGAAATTACGCGTCGGCCTTCTATCACCAGATTTCGGTCGCCATCCCGTGGGGTTCTTTCTTTCCGGGATGATTGGTCATCTGAACAAGGGCCTTTATGACGTTTTTTGCTACTCCGACCGTCATTATGAAGATGATGTCACCGGACGCATGAAGGATTCCTGCTCGTACTGGATCCCTGTACACGGTCAATCCGATGAACAATTGATCGAAAGAATCCACGACGACGGGATAGATATTCTCGTCGACCTCGCAGGGCATACAGCGAACAATCGCCTTCCGGTGTTTCTGCGCCGCGCCGCGCCTGTTCAGGCGACCTGGGCGGGCTATGTGGGGACCACCGGGCTTTCCCAGATGGACTGGCTGATTGCTGATCGCTTCCATGTGCCCGAGGGCGAAGAGGACTGTTACACCGAGCAGGTGTACCGCCTTCCAGACGGGTATGTCTGTTACGCGCCACCCGATACCACCCCGGAAATCGGGCCGCTCCCGAGCGAAAGCAACGGATATGTCACGTTCGGGTGTTTCAATGAACTCACCAAGGTCAACGATCATGTCATCGCCTTGTGGGCGCGCATTCTTGATCAGGCGTCGGGGTCAAAAATCCTTCTGAAAACAAGGGCGCTGGCAGACAAGGAAACGGCCAATCGTCTTCGCGATTGTTTTGGGCGGTACGGTATTGACGGGGGTCGGGTGATTCTTGAAGGGCCTTCGCCCCATTACGATCTTCTGGAAACCTACAACCGCATTGATGTCGCCCTCGATCCTTTCCCCTATTCCGGCGGGCTGACGACGCTGGAGGCCCTGTGGATGGGTGTGCCTGTCGTCACAATGCCGGGCAAGACCTTTGCGGGGCGGCATTCTGCCAGCCACCTGAACAATGCGGGCCTGGGTGAGTGTATAGCTGAGGACCCTGAAGATTATGTCAGTGTGGCGGTTGCGCTGGCTGGCGATACGGCGAGGCGGGCGGCATGGCGCTCGGGGCTGCGCAAACAGATGTCCTCTTCGCCTGTTTGCGATGGGAATCGTTTTGCGGGGAACTTTGAAACGGCCCTGAGAACCATGTGGCGGTCGTGGTGCGCATCGGAAGAAGGCGTGGGTGCTGCGAAAGAGGAAAGGAAAGGCGATAGTGCGCCGGTAAAAGTTGCGGTGATTACGCCCTACTATGGGGAAGACCTCGAAATTTTGAAACGCTGTCACGACAGTGTCGCAACGCAGACGCATCCCTGCACCCATTTCATGGTGGCGGATGGGCGGCCGAAGGCGGAAATCGACGGTTGGGACGTGCGGCACATGATCCTGACGGAAGGCCCTCACGGTGATAACGGCAATACCCCGCGCGGCCGCGGCGCTGTGGCCGCCGTGGCCGAAGGGTTCGATGCGATCGCCTTGCTGGATGCCGACAACTGGTATACGTCGGAGCATATCGCGCGCCTCGTCGACCTTCATCAACGCACCGGCGCGGCGGTCTGCACATCGGGGCGGACCATTCATGGAACCGGGGGGGCGCATCTTCCCATTGACCCGGCCCACGACGAAAGCGACGGGATCGGTTTTGCCGATACAAGCTGCCTGTTACTGACCGGTCCGGCCCTTTCCCTGTTGTCCCTTTGGGAAGTCATGCCAAAGGCCCTTGGCCCCTATTGCGACCGGGTGTTCTGGCATGCCCTCAGGGCTTCGGACCTGACATTTTCCCACGATCCAGAACCGACAATGGCCTTCTATACGCAATACGCAGCGCATTACAGGGCTGCGGGCCTGCCCATCCCGGAAGGCTCGAAAGAGGCCGAGGACATGGCAAGGAAAATGGCGTTGGACAATGCGGACGATAACGCATGTGATTTTCTGCGTTTTGTGTTTCCCAACCTGAGCCAGGCTCGACCCTAACTTCCCTGCGATTCAAGTTGTTTGCGCAGCATATCGTTGTAGGCGGATCTGGACTTTTCAAGCTGTTCGGTCAACATGGCGTTTGTTTCCTCGAGAATCTGAATCTTCTGATCCTGTTGCGCCAGATTTTCTTCCAGTTTCCATGTTCTTTCTTCGGGAAGTTTCGCCAGGGCCCTTTTCGCAGCCGCTTCCATGACGTCATTCGACCCCGTGGCGAAGGCCATCAGCCAGTTCACGAAATCAAGTTCGACATGCAGGTTGTCTTTCGTCCACACGGCCCTCGGGTCCGACAGCGTCGCGATCTCAAAGCTCGGGAAATAGAAAACGTTGTCATGGGCGGCGGCGATCTCATCGATTGCGGCGCGCAGAACGCTTTTGGAGTACGCGTTGGCGACCAGGGCGTCCTGCGGTCGGAAGGTGGAGAGAAACGGCTGCGGGGAAACCGTCAGAAAAACGCGGAATTCTTCCGGCATCCGGGCGCCAAGCAGGTCCATCATCTGGCGCAGGCATGAAACGACGTCCTCATAACCCAGCACATGAAATTCGAAACGCTCGTGGTGGCGCTTAATGAAGCTGGGATCCGGTGTCTGGTTCAGATAGCAGCCCTGTTCATGGTCCCACCAGGCCTCCGCAAGTCCCAGTGTGACGACGATCTCCCGGCATTCGAGGACGCGCCGGAAAAGGGAGCGGATCAGCATGCGGCGATGCTTTTGATCTTCCAGCGAGGCCGTCAGCGTCGGCATATGGGTGTGCGAATCGACGAAGTCCCCGGGGCGAACCTCGAAGAAAGCTTCGTCCGGGGGGGTGTAATCGTCGTCAAGCGCCCAGATAAGCTCGTTAAGCACGGAATGGGGGTTGTACTTTTGCATGAAGTTCCAGGCGAAGTCGGGCGGGGGGTTGACCCCTGTCAGCTGTTTTTCCTGTTGCAAGAAACCCTTCAGAACGCTGTCGGAGCGAGAAAGGTCGGCAATATCGAGCGTCGGAATGATATGCCCGAGTTCCTTCAGGGCCAGGCTGACATAGCGGGCGAAACAGGAGCCTACGGTCATCACGGGAGCGCCAGAACCGAATTCCCCCACCCTGTGTTCGACAAAGGGTTTGGAAAGGGGCAGCAGCCGCCCCCCCCTGTTTTCGCAAGGCCATTTCCTGGCTTGCTTGTCGGCCAGTGGATTTTTCAAGGCCTGCAGGCTCGGGACGATTTCAAGCGGCATGGTTACACCTGGAACTTTCACAAGAATCTTTGTCGCGGTCGCCTTGAAACATCTTAACGTTCGATTCCCGAGAGGCCGAGACCTTTCATCGTGTTGCCCACATGAAGTATGGACCATACAATCCTTTTCGGGCTTCGTTGCAATCTTGGGCGAGAATTCCCGAGACCGGACAATGGGAGATGCAAACGGATGGCGCTTGTTTGTCATGAAAAGAAATACATCTACCTGAAGCCGTTCAAGACCGCGGGCACCACGGTCGAGATTTTTTTCGAGCCCGATTGCCTTCCGCCTGAACTGCGGGAAGTCGCCATGACCCGGGACGAAACCATTTCGGAATATGGAATCGTCGGATACCGCGGCCCGAGGCCCAATCCACTCAGACGGATATGGGAGCATGTTACGGCCCGCCAACTCCGTAACTATATCGGGGGCGATGTGTGGGACGATTATTTCAAATTCTGCACCATCAGGAATCCCTACGATAAAATAGTCTCATATTTCTGGGACATCACGCCCCCGGACCAGCGCGCGGCGTTTTCCGAGCTTGAGTTCGAAGATTTACGCAAGGCGTTCAACGTCTGGCTGAAGGCCGAAAACCCCATTCTTTACGACGGTGACCGCTACCGCATCGATGGCAATCTCTGCGTGGATTATTTCATTCGTTATGAATCCCTGATCGACGGGATAAAGGAGGTCTGCGACAAGGTCGGGACGACCTTCGATATCGCCAATCTGGGCCACTACAAAAGCGCGGAGCGCGGGAAGAAAGCCCATTACTCGGAATATTACGACGAAGAAAGCCGGGCGCTTGTCGAAGAGGCGTACGCATGGGAATTCGAGCACTTCGACTATGGTTTCGAGGAAAGCGGTTCGGGCGAACTGAAGGCTCTGGTTATCGAGCAGGGAAGGGGAAGCGCAATGTTTCATGGCTCCTGGTACAGGGGCAAACACACAAATTTCATTCCCTCCAAGGAAAGCCTTAAAGAGCCAGGTTGCCTTGAGGACTATGTCTTTCTCGGGTGGCTTCCGGGTAGTCCTGTCATTGACAAGTCCTCGCGGATAACTGCGTTTGGAAGCTGCTTTGCGGCCAACATCAGCAACTATCTGCATGAACGCGGGTACAAACTGCTTTGCAAGTCGCTGGACCTGGATGCGCACATCATTCGTTTCGGCGAAGGGATCGTAAACAGCTTCACAATTTTGCAGCAGCTTGAATGGGCGCTGGAAGGCAGGGCGATGCCGGAAAACATCTGGTTCGGCCCCAAAAAGGAAATAGCCCCCGTCGATCCGAATATCCAGCGAAACACCCTTGAAATAATCAAGTCGACGGATGTTTTCATTTTCACGCTGGGGCTTTCGGAAATCTGGTACGACAAAAAATCAGGCGAGGCGTTCTGGCGCGCCATACCGGAGGACTTTTTTGATGAGGATGTCCATGGTTTCCGCATCACAACGGTCGAGGAAAACGCGGCCAACCTTCAGAAAATACGAAGTCTGATAAGGAAGCATCTCGGGGACAAGAAGATCATCTTCACCCTTTCTCCCATCCCGCTCATGGCGACCTTCCGTCCCGTATCGTGTGTTACGGCAAATACCGTTTCCAAGGCGACGCTCAGGGTTGCGATTGATCAGGTCATGCGGGACAACGAGGATGATGACAATCTTTTCTATTTCCCCTCGTATGAACTGGTGAAGGAAATTTTCGTCGATCCGTTTCTGGAGGACAACAGGCATATCAAGCCGGAGTACATCGAGGTGATCATGCAGTCCTTTGAGCGTAATTTCTGCGAATGACGCGTTCGCCCATTCAGATGCCTTGTGGGACATGCGCATGATCGACCTGCGCGCCGTCATGAAAAATTCAGGGTGTATTCCGCAACATTTTACGCCGGAGTGGGGTCTACACCCCGAACCTTCCGGCAGTTCTACGATGCCGTCGGAAGACCGGTAAGTCAGAGAGGGCGGGGCATGTCAGGCGGCGAGCACAAAATCCATCCGGTCTTCGACTACCGGGTCACCAACGATGAAATCATCGAGTGGTATGGAGGCGCGGAAGCCGCTTTTGCGGCAGGCGACTACATGCTGGCTGCTACAAATGCCCCTGCAAACAGCGAAATCAAGGGTGCCGCTCTTGTCCTGAGCGGCTTGTTCGTGAAGGGTGCAAAAATTCTTGATGCCCTGTCCGACCTGTCCGATCAGGGGCTTGTTATCAGGGCGCTGGCCCATTGGATTGCGGGGGAGAACGAACAGGCGATCAAGCGGCTGGAGCAGGTGCCGGATGATAAGGGGCGGGCAAGCGAATTGGCGTCCCGGCTTGAAGCCTTGATTGGGCGCGATCGGATCAACGTTTTCAAGGTGATCTCCGCCGTGCCCATCCATTTCGAGGAATATCCGTTCCACAGAAGCGTCGAATGCCGGGTTGGTCCGTTCGTTGTCTGCAACATTTCCGGTCAGCTGGCGGAAACGTTCGGCGGCTATGACATCAACGATCCGCTGGATGAATTCATCGCGGCTCTGCCTGAAGAACAGCGCCCGGATTTTCTCTACTGCCAGTCGCCGCAATGGATCCTGCCCAGGAATTTCGAGAAAATAGATATCCCGAAGGTGATGTGGTGCAACGATTCGGACGTCTATCTTCAGGCGAACCTCGATAATTACCTTCTGCATGACGTCCATATCACCAACGCTTCACAGGAACACTTCGAACTGGGATGCGCCAGCGGGGTCAAGGGGGTGACGGTCTTCACCTTTGATCCGACGGCGGTTCCTTTTCCGGAAGTCCACTGGACGGGCGAGAAGGATATCGACGTCCTGTTCACCGGCGATGCGCTGAACGGTCATTTCAAGGATCGGGCGCGCTTCCTCTATCATCTTGCGCGACTTTCGGGGGAGCGACACATCCGTATCGAAAACGGGCACCTGCCGAAAGACGATTACAGGAGGCTTCTGGAACGATCGCGATTCCTTCCCTTGATTAACAGATACCTGGGAATGCCTTCGCCGCGCTGGCGCGATGCGCTGAGCGCCGGGGCGTTTCTGCTGAGTCCAAGGGGTTCCTTCTTCGATGAAGTCGGCCCCGGATCGTTCCCGGTCGATGAAAGGCATCTGACGAACGATGTCCGTTCTCACCTTGAAGCATACGACCGCAGCAGGAAAAAGCAGGAAGGCGTTTACGACCCGGAAAAAGCGACAGAGGGTATCCGGGAGGCCTTGAGCAACACAGGGACGGTCGAAGAATTGGCGGAGCGGCAGTTGAAATACGCCGCCTTTTTCGCGGCGACGGTTGGACTGGAAGGGATTGACCGTCGTTCGGCGGATGTAAAAAGAAGGATCGTCTGGCTGTGCCCACGCGCCGATCTCCATATCTGGGGAGAAGAGCATGTAAAGAAGCGCATCTCGAAGGTGATCGAGAATCTGGACCAGAATGAATCGTGGGATGAAAAAGACTTCAACAACGCGGCCACAACCTGTGGGAAAGCATCTGTCGTCTGGCCTGATCCAAAAGAGGAAAGTGAAAAGCGCCTACAGCAATGCGAACGTTATCTTGAGGATGGGAGGCATCGCTTCCCGGATTCTCTGGCCCTTCGTTTCAACGCCTGCTATTGGCGCTTTGTCAGGGAAACCCATTTCCAGCAGAACCTTCGTCCCGAAACGATTCTCGAATGGGAAAGGCTTCTTGAGGATTTTGACAATCTGTCCTTTGATCCGGTCGGTACCGATATCGGGGCGGGTATTGCATCCGAACACCCGGACATCGTTTTCCCGTACATTGAATACGCCTGGCTTGTCACGGAAACGGCGACAGCGGAAAGCCTGAATCAAAAGCAACCGACGTACACCCCAAGGGATTGCCTGCGTGGCGCTGTCGAAGGATTTATCGGTTTGGGTACGCTTGTGGCCTCAAAAGAGGCCGACGTCGATGCGTCAATGGCTGCTCTACCCCATTTGTTGAGAGCGGATGAGATCTATCCCGGAAATGTGCAGCTCAAGGCGCTTCTTATTCACACTCTGACTTTTCTGGCGACACAAGACGATTCCGATGACTATCGAAGGAGGCTGATCGACGTCTATTTCGATATGGTCAACATTGACCCCATGTTCCTGCTTAACAAGGAGATCTATATCGTCGTCGATTGCTGCCTTAGGCTTGGCAAGGAGGATGTCGCGCGCGCCTTGCTGGGTGAATGGTATGGCCTTGCACGCTGTGTGCGTCTCGCGAAGAAGTTTGGTGGAATTGGTGAATATGATGAGGCGGATGACAGGCTTCTGATGGTGGCGAAGTTGCTGCATTTTTCGCCATATTATCCGCGCGCGTTGTTGGAAAAGATCAATCGCTGGATGGCGGAAGGCTTCGATGCTTCTCTCCTGTCTACATTCGAATGTGACATCGTGGCGGTCCTGGCTTTCTTCGGTCAGTTGCCAAGTGATGCGGTTCCTGATTGGGATAGCTATCAGGACGTTTTTGAAAGAATTAGGCCACATCTGATGACCAGGGAAAAATAGGGTGGACCGGTATGCCGGATAACAGGCTCATCATCGTCGACCCGGCCCTGCGCTCCCTGACGGGGCACCATTATCATTTTGACCTTTCACTGGTCGAGGCTGGTGAAGGGGTCGGAATTCCCTGTGCGGTTCTGGCCAATCTGGCGCTGGACAGCGAGAAGATTGTTAGTCGTCTGCAGGCCATCCCCGTTTTTCATCATAATCAATACGAATGCCTGCAGCCCTCCCCGGGCCGGGAGAACGACCTCGGCCAGCTCAACGATTATTTCACAGCGGTTTTTCGTCAGACCCTCGGCGGGGTGGTGAATGACGGCGACATCGTCGTTTTCCATGCGGCGACCCCGGCGGTTCTTCTGGCGATAGGGCGCTGGATATCCGAGTTCCTCCCGGCGCGGCGAATCTTCGTTATCGCGATTCTCAACCTTGGTTATTTCATCGATGCCGATAGCCGGAAACCCAGCGATCTTTCCCCGTTCTATGAGGGGTTCTTCGATCTGATCCGGGATCAGGACGCCTCCCGGCTGTGGGTGTGGTCGGAACATGCCGAGGCCGCGAGCGCCCTTATGGAAATCGCTGGTGACGGGGTGGCGATAGAGGCGGTGCCGCCGATCTTTCCAAAAAGGCTTGAGACTGCCGGAAAGGGGGGCGTCCGGGACGGAAAGATACGCATTTGCCATCAGGGGCATTCAAAGCCTGAGCGCGGGACGCACCTGCTTTTTCCTGTTGCCGAGCGCATGATCAAGGCATTGGGGGATAGCGTTCGTTTCGACTTTCAGGTCAACTTCGAATACGTCGACACGCTTTGGACGCCTGAGCTCGCAAGGGTCATGGAAGACCACATCGAGGCCATGCGGGATCACCCGCAAATTGATCTTCATGAAGGGCCTTTGACGACCGATGCCTACTATGATCGCCTTGGCCGGGCGGACCTTGTGCTGCTGCCTTATACGGGGGCCTACAAGTTCGCCTCTTCGGGGCTTTTCGTTGAAGCGATTGCCGCCGGAAAGCCTGTGGTTCTGCCTGCCGACAGCTACCTTGAACGTGAAGCCGGCCGAATGGGCGGTGGCGCAGTGGCATTCGGCGCCTTCGATCAGGACGCCATCGCAGAATCCGCCCTTGAAGCGGTATCCGGTCTGGCTTCAATGCAGGATCAGGCGGCCTGCGCCAGAAACAAGTGGTGGGATTCCGAATCCCTGACCTCGAAGTTCAAGTCCGCCCTGTCCAGACTGTCATAGGGCCGTTCGCCCGTTTTCCCTGTTCCTGCCCATTGTCCTTGTCCTTGTTTGCGACGGGGGAGGGTGACATCATTCGATGAACTTGTTCGAAACGGAAGAAATGCAATAACGATGACACGCGCACTGATTACCGGGGTTACCGGCATGGTCGGCTCCCATCTTGCCGATTACCTGCTTGAACACACGGATTGGGAAATCTGGGGGCAGTGCCGCTGGCGCAGCCCGCTGGAAAACCTCGGCCACCTGATGCCGCGGATCAATGCGCGTGATCGGGTTCACCTTGCCTATGCTGACCTTCGCGACACCATCTCGTTGCGGGACATGGTTGAAAAGGTGAAGCCGAAGTATGTCTTTCACTTGGCAGCGCAAAGTTATCCGACCACCAGTTTCACTTCGCCCCTCGATACGCTGGACACCAACATCCTCGGCACCGTGAGGCTTCTTGACGCGTTGCGGGCCGTGAACGAGGAACTTCGCCCCGTCATTCATGTCTGCGCATCATCCGAAGTGTTCGGTCGCGTCGAGCGCGACAAGCTGCCGATCAACGAGGAATGCACATTCCACCCGGCCTCGCCCTACGCCATATCGAAGGTCGGTACCGATCTGGTCGGCCGCTATTACGCCGAGGCCTTCGGCATGACGGTGATGACCACGCGCATGTTCACCCATACCGGGCCGCGGCGCGGCGACGTTTTCGCCGAGTCCACCTTCGCCAAGCAGATCGCCATGATCGAGGGTGGTTTGATCCCGCCCGAACTGAAGACCGGCAATCTGGACTCCCTGCGGACGTGGTCGGATGTGCGTGACGCGGTCAGGGCCTACCACATGCTGGTGACGGTCAATCCGGTGCCGGGCGAATACTACAACATCGGCGGCAGTTTCAGCTGTTCGGTCGGCGATATGTTGAAGCACCTGCTGTCCCTGTCACCACGCAAGGACATCGTTGTGAAGACCGACCCAGAACGCCTGCGGCCAGTGGATGCGGATTTACAGGT
>JAPHTL010000097.1 GCA_026193355.1 Rhodospirillales bacterium | reverse complement strand
GAGCTGGACCACTCGGCCCTTTATCGCCTGTACAACAAGGGGTGAATCCGCTTTCCGGGAAACGAACGGGGCCGCCCGATATGGGCGACCCCGCTTTTCCTGAATTTCCGGATCAATCCTCACTGCCCGGCATCTGGGACCAGCGGAGGCTGTCGAGCTTGAAGCCCTTCATGTTAAGTTGCGAGAGGAACCTGGCGTAGTCGTCAAGGGAATCGTAGGGACCATGGATGCCGTTCATGGCGTTCCATCCATGCCCGGCGCCGTAATCCATCACATAGATCTTGCCATCCACCGTGAATCCGGTGACCCAATGATGGGCCATTCGGGGCACGGCGTTCCTGATGAAGATCCAGCGGGGGTTGTATTCCGGATTCACTCGGCCCAGGGCATCGAGGGCGAGTTTCGCCGAATCCACGCAGTATCCCGTCTTGCTGGCGAAGGTGCTGGATGCGCTGTGGTAGCGCAGGCCGCTCGGCCCCTGCTTGGCCACGTTGCGCAATACATCGGCCTGCCGACCATTGTCGAACTTGAAATTCTTGTCCAGCCACGCTCCTACATCCTTGTAGGACTTCCATTGGGCGACAGCGTCATCGTAGCCTTCCGCCGCCGCTGGCGACACGGCCCAGCCGGCAACCGTCAAAGCCAGAACCATGACGGCGATTGTTAGGCGAGAACCCTTCATCGAAGCCTCCTCACAAAAAAACCGACAATGCCGCATACGGTCATCATCGGAATCGGCGGTTGATCCGCCCTTCTTGGCGGATCGTATCACAAGCTATTTTCAGATTAAAATAGCGAAAACAATCTTATAACCCACTGTTCAGCAATAAAGAACGGGGCCGCCCGATATGGGCGACCCCGTCTTTCTTTTCGGCCTAGGCCGGTTGGTACGGTTGGCTTAGAAGCCGCCCATGCCACCCATACCGCCCATGCCGCCCATGCCGCCCATGTCGGGGGCGCCGCCCATGGCGTCACCCTTCTTCTCGGGCTTTTCGGCGACCATGGCTTCGGTGGTGATCAGCAGACCGGCCACGGAAGCGGCGTCCTGCAATGCAGTCCGCACAACCTTGGTCGGGTCGATGACGCCGTCCTTGACCAGATCGGTGAACTTGCCGGTCTGGGCATTGAAGCCGAAGTTCTTGACCTTGCTTTCCAGCAGCTTGCCGGAAATCACGGCGCCGTCATAACCGGCGTTCTCGGCGATCTGGCGAACCGGGGCCATCAGGGCGCGACGAACGATGTCAATGCCGACCTGCTGGTCATGGTTATCCGGAACCACCTTGTCGAGCGCCCGACCGGCATAAAGCAGCGCGGTGCCACCACCGGGGACGATGCCTTCCTCAACCGCGGCGCGGGTAGCGTGCAGGGCGTCATCGACGCGATCCTTGCGCTCCTTCACCTCGATCTCGGTGGCGCCGCCGATCTTGAGGACGGCAACACCGCCCGCCAGCTTCGCCAGGCGTTCCTGCAGCTTCTCCTTGTCGTAGTCCGAGGAGGTTTCCTCGACCTGCGCGCGGATCTGGTTGCAGCGTGCCTCGATATCCTTCTTCTTGCCGGCGCCTTCGACGATGGTGGTGTCGTCCTTGGTGATCGAGATCTTCTTGGCGCGGCCAAGCATGTCGAGCTTCACGTTCTCGAGCTTCATGCCCAGATCTTCGCTGATCATCTGACCGTTGGTCAGGATCGCGATGTCCTGCAGCATGGCCTTGCGGCGATCGCCGAAACCCGGGGCCTTGACGGCCGCGACCTTCAGGCCGCCACGCAGCTTGTTGACCACCAGGGTGGCCAATGCCTCGCCTTCGATGTCCTCGGCGATGATCAGCAGCGGCTTGTTGGCCTGGATGACGGCCTCGAGGACCGGCAGCATCGACTGAAGCGACGAGAGCTTCTTCTCGTGGATCAGGATGTACGGGTCATCCATTTCGCAGGTCATCTTGTCGGCATTGGTGACGAAATACGGCGAGGTGTAGCCACGATCGAACTGCATGCCCTCGACCACGTTGGTCTCGGAGTGCAGGCTCTTGGCTTCCTCGACGGTGATCACACCCTCGTTGCCGACCTTTTCCATCGCCTGGGCGATCATGTCGCCGATGGCGCGCTCGCCGTTGGCGGAGATGGAACCGACCTGGGCGATTTCCTCGCTGGTCTTCACCGCGCGGGACTGCTTGCGCAGCGCCTCGACGACGGCGGCGACGGAACTGTCGATACCGCGCTTGAGGTCCATCGGGTTCATGCCAGCGGCAACGGCCTTGACGCCTTCGCGCACGATGGCCTGGGCCAGAACGGTCGCCGTCGTGGTGCCGTCACCGGCCTCGTCCGAAGTCTTGGAAGCGACTTCCTTGACCATCTGGGCGCCCATGTTCTCGAACTTGTCCGAAAGTTCGATCTCCTTGGCGACGGAAACGCCGTCCTTGGTGATACGGGGTGCGCCGAACGACTTGTCGAGGACCACGTTGCGGCCCTTCGGCCCCAGGGTGACCTTCACCGCGTTGGCGAGAATGTCGACGCCGCGCAGCATCCTGTCGCGCGCATCGGTGCCAAACTTTACTTCCTTAGCAGCCATTTCTCGTTAATCCCTAATCTGTAAAAAGTTCGTTGGATAGCGCATCGGCCAATTAGCCGATAACGCCCATGATGTCGGATTCCTTCATGATCAGGACATCCTTGCCATCGATGGTGACTTCGTTGCCCGACCATTTGCCGAACAGGACGCGGTCGCCTTTCTTGACGTCGAGGGCAATCAGCTTGCCATTTTCGTCGCGACCACCGGAACCGACGGCGATGACTTCGCCTTCCATCGGCTTTTCCTGGGCGGTGTCGGGAATGATGATGCCACCGGCGGTCTTTTCTTCCGATCCGATACGGCGAACGACCACACGGTCATGCAGCGGCCTGAATTTCATTTATGCCTCCGTTGGATTTCCCAATTGATCATGGAAAATAAACTCTGTTAGCACTCAGACTGAGTGAGTGCCAACGATCTAGAGCGATGCCCCCATCCTGTCAAGGGCCGAGGACGTTTTTTTGGTAAAAAGGGCGGAATATCAGCGATTGGCGCGGATCGGGTCTTCGCGCAGGACCGAACCATCCCAGATCAGCATCACATCGGAACGGAAGGGAACGACCAGATCGGCCCCGGCCGGGACGTCATCGGGTTCCTCGCGATAGCTGACCACCTTTGATTTGGGGTTGGCCGCCAGCCAGTCCGGAAGGGTCGACGGCTCAAGGACATTGATGGATGAGTTCAGACGCCCGAGGAACTGAAACTGGCCGTGGTATTTTCCCATATGCCCGATACGGTAGCCTTGCGCCTCCCACCCGGCGAGCGCACGGGCGACAGGCCGAAGGTCGTAGGCGGCAATCAGCCGCGGCGCGGCGATCAGATGAACCGTCACCACAAGGATGACGGCAAGGAGACTCATGGAGGCAATGGCCGTCCCCTTGTCACGGGTATGGGTGAAGGCCACAGCAAGGCCAACGATGACCAGCAGGACACCCCACGCAGCGGGCAGTTCCCGCGCCCAGTCCGGAATCTTGCCGATCGGCAGTACGGGGGCCAGAACCACCGCCGCCCCAAGGACGGCGAACAGCAAGCCGGGCAGGACCTCGTCCCATCGGCGCGGATGTTCCGCCCCGGGACGCATCAAAAGCGCCGCGAGGGTCAGGGCGAAGGCCGGGAAAATGGGCAGCAGGTAGTGAGGCTGCTTGCCGCTGATCGCCGAAAAGGCAAGGAACACCGGCAAAAACCACGCAAGGCAGAAGCGAATGCCGCTGTCGCGCCGCATTTCGCCCATACGCCGGAACGACCGCCACAGCGGCGGCCAGATGGTCCACGGCAGCAACAGCGGGCCGATCAGGGCGAAGAACCACCACCAGGGTTGCTGATGGGCGAAGGACTTGACCATACGCCCCGCCGTCTGCCCCCAGAAAATGGCCTCACGGAAGGCCTCGCCGCCGAACACGGCGGCCGGGATTGCCCAGGCCAGACCGATAAGCGCACCGATCAGGATGCTGAACAAAATGCCGCGATACCAACGCCCCCAGCCCCGTTCGCGGGTCTTGATGCATCGTTCCGTATCCCACAGCGGGGCCAGCAGGGCGACGGGAAGGACTTGCAGCAGGATCACCGGCCCCTTGGCCAGAATGCCCAGCCCGATCCCGAGACCGACCAGCAGCCAGGCGCGCCGGCCGCCGATCCGCCAGGCGTCGACGACACCGATCAGGGCGATCAGCGTGCAGGCGGCGACCAGCATGTCGAACATGGTCAACGTCGTGAACAACGCCCAATAGGCGCTGCCGATCAGAAGCAACGGGGCAATCAGGGCGATGTCGGAACGGTCGGGCCACAGGCGGCGCGACAGGGCGGCGGTCAGGAACAGGCTGCCCAGACCGAACAGCGGCGCGACCATCTGCGGCCACCATTCATTGACCCCGAACAAGGCCCAGCCGAGATGCATGGACCAGAACAGCAGGGGCGGCTTGTGGCTGTAGGG
>JAPHTL010000150.1 GCA_026193355.1 Rhodospirillales bacterium | reverse complement strand
TTCTCCCCTGAACAGGTGGTTGCTGCCGGGTCTTGCGCTTGTCGTCGTCGCCGGTCTGGCGATATGGCTCTATCGTACATCGTGTCGCTTCATCGGGATTGGGCTGGCCCTGATCATCGGCGGGGCCGTGGGAAATGTCATCGACCGGGTGCGTTTTGGCGCGGTCGCGGATTTCCTTGATATCCATCTGGCGGGGTATCATTGGCCTGCCTTCAATGTCGCGGACAGCGCGATTACCATCGGTGCCGCGATTTTGATCCTGGATTCCTTGTTCCGGCGGCCGGAATCTTCTAGAAATGACGATGACGCTCCCGCCACGAAGGGGGACCAGGACGGATGAACACCACCATGAACGGGAACTGCAGACGACGGATTACCACGGTTTTTGCCGGGCTTTTCGCGCTCACGTTGCTGAGTGGCTGTGATACGGCCAAGGAGCAACTGGGCCTGACCAAGAAAGCGCCGGACGAGTTCACCGTTTATCGGCGGGCACCGTTGAGCCTGCCCCCGGCCTACGATCTGAGGCCGCCGGAACCGGGTGCTGTCGGCCCCGCGCGCGAGGACCCGCGCCTGCAGGCGAAGAATGCCCTGACGGGAGGAAGGACTGCGGATCAGGTCAAGGACAAGAGCATGGGCGAATACGCCCTGCTTAAATCGGCCGGCGCGCTCGATGTCGATCCGGGTATCCGCCAGCAGGTCAATCGCGAAACCAGCATCTATGCCGAGGAATCCGAGACATTCACCGAAAAGATGATGTTCTGGTCGGACAAGAACCCCTACGGAACGATCGTCGATGCGGACAAGGAATCCCAGAGAATCCGCGAAAACCAGGCACTGGGCGACCCCCTCACAAAGGGCGAGACCCCGAAGATCGAGCGCAAGTCGAAGGCCCTTCTGGAAGGTCTTTTCAAGTAGGGTATTTCGCGTTGCCTGCCTTGTGCGGACGCGGAATTCTCTTATATCCCCAATGAGCTTTTTTCATTGCGAACGGGCGATTGAACCATGACAAGTGCGTTCCGATTGTTGTTGGCCGCCTTCGCGGTGCTTGCCTTTGCCCTGGTTTCTTTTCCGGGGGGCGTTCGCGCCGCTGTTTTCAATCCGGAAACCTTCACCCTTTCGAACGGCATGCAGGTTGTGGTTGTGACAAACCGTCGGATGCCGGTCGTCACCCATATGGTCTGGTACAAGGTGGGCGCCGCGGATGAGCCGCAGGGTCATTCCGGGATCGCGCATTTCCTTGAGCACCTGATGTTCAAGGGAACCGAAAGCCTGCCCAACGGCGCGTTTTCGCGCATCGTCGCGCGGAACGGTGGTCAGGAGAACGCCTTCACATCATCCGATTACACGGCCTATTTCCAGAACGTGGCGCGTGACCGGCTGGAACTGGTCATGGGGATGGAAGCGGACCGCATGACCAATCTGTCTCTGACGCGAGAGGTCATCGAGCCCGAGCGTCAGGTGATCCTCGAAGAACGGCGCCAGAGGGTGGACAACGACCCCTATGCACAACTGTCCGAGCATATGTCGGCCGCTCTTTACCTCAACCACCCCTACCGGACGCCGGTGATCGGCTGGGCGGCGGAAGTCGAACGTTTGAGCCTTGAGGATATCGTCGGTTTCTACAAAAGCTGGTATGCCCCGAACAACGCGATTCTGGTGGTTTCCGGGGATATAACGGCGGCCGAGCTTCGACCCATGGCCGAGAAAACCTATGGGGTGATTCCGCCCGGCCCGAAAATGGAGCGCGCCCGTCCGCCGGAGCCGCCGCACAACGGATCACGTCGGGTTTCGGTGAGCGACCAGAAAGTCCGCCAGCCCGCCTGGAACAGGATGTACCTGGCCCCGAGTTATACGGCGGGCGAGGTGGAACACGCCTACGCCCTTCAGGTGTTGGAGCAGATCCTCGGCGGCGCAACGGGCCGTCTCTACCGCAGTTTGGTGGTTGAGGGAAAGCAGGCGGTTTCGGCTGGTGCGGGCTATTCCCCGGAACGGCTGGACCTGACGTCTTTCGGTTTTTACGCCAGCCCCCGGCCCGGCGTTGAAATGGAAACCATCGAGAAAGCCGTCGAATCCGAAATTGCCTCTCTGCTTGCCGACGGCGTGACCGGGAACGAGGTAGCCCGTGCAAAAACCAGCCTGATCGCCGGCGCGGTCTATGCGCGGGACAACTACAGAACCGGCGCACGGGTGCTGGGCAGCGCGCTTGCTTCCGGGCAGACGGTATCGGACGTGGAGGCCTGGCCCACGCGGATCGGCGCCGTCACGGTCGAACAGGTCAACGCCGCGGCCCGCGCCGTTTTCAATGAGAAGTATTCGGTGACCGGCCTGTTGTTGCCTGCCGGGAAGAAATCCTGAAGACGGGGCTGACATCATGAAAATCCGCCTGTTCGCCATATTTTTTCTTTTCGTGGCGCTCGCGCTGGCGCCCCATGCCCATGCCCGACCCGACGTGCAACGGGTGATCAGCCCCGGCGGTATCGAAGCCTGGCTCGTGGAGGATCACGCCAATCCGATCATCGCGGTTTCGTTCTCCTTCAGGGGCGGGACCGCGCTTGATCCCAATGGCAAGGAAGGTCTTGCGGATATGGTCTCCGCGCTTCTTGACGAAGGGGCGGGCGACATTGACAGCGAAGGTTTCCAGCGTCGCCTTGAAGACCTTTCAATCTCACTGCGGTTTGAGGCAGGGCTCGATACATTCGGGGGGCGTTTGCAAACGCTGACCGACAATCGTGATGAGGTCTTCGGGCTGCTGTCACTGGCTGTCACCAAACCCCGTTTTGATGAGGAACCGGTTTCGCGCATCCGCAGTCAGATACTTGCGAACCTTCGCATGGCGGAGGAGGACCCGGACAAGGTGGCGTCCGAAACCCTGTTCGCAAAACTTTTTCCCGGCCATCCCTATGGCCGCAGGGCGGAAGGAACGGCGGAGTCGGTCGCAGGATTGCATATCGAAGACATGAAAGGTTTCGTGGCCCGCCGACTGGCCCGCGACAATCTGATCGTCGGTGTGGTCGGCGATATCAAGGCCGAAGACCTTGGCCCCCTCCTTGATCGGACCTTCGGCGGCCTCCCGCAAAAGGCCGCAGCATGGAATACACCAGACATCAAGGCGAACGCAGATGGAAAGCTCACGGTGGTCAGCAAGGCGGTGCCGCAAAGCGCCATCGTCTTCGCCCAGCCCGGCCTGAAGCGAAAGGACCCGGATTTCTACGCCGCCTACGTGATGAACTATGTTCTGGGCGGTGGATCGTTCGCATCGCGGCTTTACAAACAGATCCGCGAGGAGCGCGGCCTTGCCTATTCCGTCTATAGCTACCTTTATCCCATGGACCACGCGGCCCTTTTGACCGGCGGTGCGGGAACGGCCAATGCAAGGGTGGGTGAAACGCTGTCGGTTTTGCGCGATGAATGGCGCAAAATGGCGGAAAAAGGCGTAACAGCCGAGGAACTGGCGGACGCCAAGACTTATCTGACCGGCTCCTTCCCCCTGCGTTTTGATTCAAGCCTCAGCATCGCCCGTATCCTTGTCGGCATGCAGGAAGATGATTTGGGTATCGACTTTCTCGACAGGCGGAACGACATGATCGAGGCTGTCACGCTGGAGCAGGTCAACCGGGTGGCGAAAACACTTCTGGATCCTTCAAAACTTTCGATCGTTGTAGTGGGTGAGCCGGAAGGCGTGGAAACCGGAAAGTAAGGCCGATTTGGCCTTTGCAGCGGTTTCGGAACGCGCTTGCGTTTGCTAGTCTCTGGACATCAGAGGCGCACCCGATTTCAGGGGAAAACATGAAGACGATCACCGATCTTTCCGCCTGGAAGGCGCTTGAAGCCCATCGCGATGCAGTCCTGGACGTGCATATGCGCGACCTTTTTGCCGCTGA
>JAPHTL010000109.1 GCA_026193355.1 Rhodospirillales bacterium | reverse complement strand
GCCGGATCAATGGCGCGCAGGCGGTTCAGGGTCTCATCCCCCAACGCATCGGGGCCGATGTCCCCAATGTGGCCGGACAGGTCGCGGATCGTTCCTTGTGCATCGATCAGCCCTGGCTTTTCATGGCCCGCCTGTCCATATCTGATAAGTTTCATGGGGAAATAACTCCTGAAAATTGTTGCCCCTCAACGGTAAGGGGCCTGGCGAAAAACGCAACGCCGTATACCGCGATAACGGCCGCTTTTCCATCCCTTGGAATAACAAGGTGTTAGTGATTGCCATCACAGCATTGGTATTTGTTTTCCTTTAGCTTCCCAAACCATGGAACAATTTTTTCGCAAACCGACATGTGGTGCGTTGATGCGTGGCGTTGCAGAAAAGATCATCGATAAAGGCCGGGAGCTTCTGCGTTCGGAACGCGGAAGCGTCGCCGCCTACACGGCGATTTTCAGCATCCTTGCCCTTGGCATGGGCGCCGTCGCAATGGATTTTGGCCGCATCGGGCTTTTGCGGTCGCAGATGCAGGATCGGGCCGATGCCGGCGCGTTGGCCGGTGCGACACAGCTGGATGGCCGCCCCGGCGCACAGGCCCGCGCCCAGAGCCTTGCGATCAATGCCATGAGCCAGTACAGCGGTATTTCAAGTTCCAACCTTGGCGTTCAGACAGTTAATTTCTACAGCGCGGTCGATCCGGCCAAGGTCGCGGCTGTCGATGACAATGACAGTAATTTCATCGAGGTTGTGATGGCGCCGCAGTCGATCGCCAATCTGACCCAGGGAATCTTCGACAGCAGCGTTTCGACGAATACTACTGTCCAGGCCCGCGCCGTGGCGCAGCCCAACCCCTTCATCTGCCACGCCCCGCCGCTGATGATCTGCGATCCCGGCGAGATCGATGCAACGGTTGATCTTGACGATTCCTCGACGGTGGGCCGGCAGATCGTGCTGAAGCCCGCGCCATCGGGCGGGACGGCCTGGGCGCCCGGCAACTACGGCCTTCTGGCCCTGCCGGACGGCAGCATCGGCGCCGATGTTCTGAAGGACGCGCTGGCGGCGGTGCAGCCGCAGGATTGCTACGGCCTCGACGTCGACACCGCGCCCGGCGTCAAGACCAGCAAGATTCAGGATGGTATCAATGCGCGGTTCTATTCTTCGATCGGTCCCGAGGCCCCGAACGTTATCAACTACCCGCAGGACGACGATATTGTCTCGGGCGCAGAAGACGTGATCGGCAATGGTGCGTGGGATATCAATACGTATTGGTCCGAAAAGCATGGCGGCGCGGTTCCCGCAGAACTGAGCGGCGCCAGCCGGTATCAGGTTTATCTGTATGAACAGGGCGAAACCTTCGCCCGTAATGGCAAGCAGACCGCCTATCCGGTGGATGGCGGCGCGCCTGCGGGCTATACGGTTGTGACTCCGCCAGCGGAACAGATTCCCGAAGACATCAACAACGCCGATGATCCCAATTATGATGGTGTGCCGGCCGGGACAGTGGCATCGAACGGCGCGTTGCGGCGCGTCGTGCAGGTCGCGGTCCTGGAATGCCAGGCGGAAGGTGTAAGGGGCCACCACACCTATCCGACGAATGGACATTATCTGGAGATGTTCATCACCCAGGAAGTGCCCGATGCGCCGGAAGGCGCCATCTATGCCGAGATCATCCGTCCGATAACCCCGACAGACAACCCGGACTTCCATTCCAATGTACGCCTTGTTGAATAAGCTCCGGCGCGATACGCGCGGCAACTCCGTGGTGGAATTTGCGCTGTTCCTGCCCTTCCTGCTGCTGTTGCTGGGCGGCGGGCTGGAGGTCGGCCGCGCCTTCTATCAGGCGTCGGCGGTGGAAAAGGGCATCAGGGCGGCGGCCAGCTATCTGGGGCGCCTGGATGAAGCGCCGACCGGCGCGGACATCCAGGCGGCGGAAAATCTGGCCAAAACCGGCACCCTGAACGGGACGGGCGCGCTGCTGGTTTCCGGCTGGGGCGTTTCCGGGGCGACTTTTACCGTGGTTACCAAGCAACACACCATCGACGATCAGTCGTTTCCGGTTTATTCGGTTTCGGCTTCGGTCCCCTTCGATCCCATGGTGCCCGGCCTTGCGGATCTGCTGGGTCTGGGCGGCTACACCATTCAACTGAACCATGAGCAAGCGCAGCTCGGGACATGAGGACAGCGCCGTGAAAGCGCGATTTGACAATATTTTTAAAAGGTTGCGACGTGAAGAGAGCGGCAGTGCCATGGTCGGGTTCGGTCTGGTCCTGCCGACGCTCGTTGCGCTCAGCGTCGGCATCGTCGAATTCAGCTTGCTGATGATGGAATACCAGCGTGCGTCGGACGCCACACGGCGCGGTGCGCGTATGGCCTCCATGGCCAAGCCGGTGGCCGATGTCGTCGGTTTCGGGCGGGGATCGGTGTCTTCCTGCACCGCATCAGGGGGTGTTGTGTCCTGTGATGGCCAAGAGCCGGCGACGCCGCAGGTGTTCAACGACGTTCTTGCCGACATGCAGGAAATTCTTCCCAACCTTCAGGCCGACAACGTCGAGATTGTCTATCAGGATAGCGGTCTGGGCGATCCGACGACACCTGGCGGGGTGATCCCCGTCGTCACCGTTCGTCTGGTCAATTTGCCGCATACCTTCGTTGCGGCGGGCGCCGTTCCCGGCATCCCCGCGACGATCACCTATCCGCCGTTCGCCACGAACCAGATGGGCACGGGGCTGGGCATGACCGAGGGCGGCGGCGGCGGCGGCTGTGGCTGCGGCTGCCACTGACAACCCTGTTGCCAATCCATCATTGCAAGACCAGCTGACGCCGTTTTTTCGCTGAATGATTCCATGACCGGCCGAAAGGCCGGTTTTTTTTGTGCTGTCGGCTGACATCAGCCTGCTGACCTTGTCGGTGCGCAGTTTCCGGTATCAGGACACGTTTGATCAATCAGGCGATGGGGCATGTGGATGGCCCTGAATGGGCGCCACCCGACCCGGACCAAACCCCCAGCGATTCGACGCGGAACGGTGTGCAAATTCCGTCATGGCGTACAGGCGTAATGGATAGATGGCCAGGCGATGCGGAAAGCAAGAGTTTCTGCGGGTTAATATGGTGTTTGCATACAATGGTAGCGAACGTTATAGAAAAGCATTTTTTAGTTGTAAGTAATAACAAGCTATCAATGATTGTATTAAACTAAAAAACAACAACCAGAACTATTAGTTGTGCTAAATAAAGTTACACAACTAATAAAAAATAATTTATACATGTGATGCCTGTCACATTTATTTGCGACTTCTCCGTATATAAAAGAAAACATGATCAGTGAGCGTCGTGCCCTTGATCAGCCGAACACAGAAATAAACCAAGGAGACTGACCATGAAGACCATGATGAAGATCTGGAAAGACGAATCCGGCGCCACCGCCATCGAATACGGCCTGATTGCCGCCCTGGTTTCCGTTG
>JAPHTL010000210.1 GCA_026193355.1 Rhodospirillales bacterium | reverse complement strand
TGGATCAGTATTCCGCATCCCTTCAGAAGCTGAAAAAGGACCACGGCGTCAACGTCTACCGGACCGACGAAGCGATCCTCAAGGCTCAGCTGGCGTCCTGGGATACGGTCATGGAAGATCTGACGAAGGATCCCTTCTTCAAGAAAGTTGCCGACAGCCAGAAGGCCTGGGCGCACCGCGTCGCCTACTACGATCTGCAGGCTTCCGCCGACTTCAAGCTGGCCTTCAATCATCATTTCCCGAAGGAACTCGGCTTCTAAGTTTTCCGGAAGTGGAAACGGGTTTCGGGGCGGCGCGATTTTTGCGCCGCCCCAGCCGCTCCATAATGTGGCCCTTTCGCCGCGGGGAATACCAATGGAACGTTTTATATTTTTTGTTGATAATGTGACGTCGTGGGTCGGCAGAGCCTTCGCCTGGTGCATCCTGATCATGACTTTCGGCGTGGCCTATGAGGTCTTTGTCCGCTACGTCCTGCGTGACCCGACATCGTGGGCTTTCGACATCAGCTACATGATGTACGGCACCCTTTTCATGATGGCGGGCGCCTATACCCTTTCACGCGATGGACATGTTCGTGGCGACGTCGTCTATCGCCTGTGGAAGCCAAAGGTTCAGGCATCGGTCGAACTCTTTCTTTATATTATATTTTTCTTCCCGGGCGTTCTTGCGCTTGTCATCTCGGGCTTCGAATACGCCGGTGAATCCTGGTTCTACAAGGAAGTCAGCGTGATGAGCCCGGCCAACGTGCCGATCTTCCAGTTCAAGTACGTGTTGCCTGTCGCAGGCACGCTCCTTGCCGCGCAGGGGCTGGCCCAGGTCGCCCGATGCATTCTCTGCATCCGGACCGGCAAATGGCCAAAGCACCTTGAGGACGTCGAGGAAACGGAAACAATGCTACTTCATCAGCACGAGGACGTCGTGATCACCGCGGAAGAACTCGGCCTCAAGATTGATCAGCCTGCAGAGCAAACGGAGCCCCTGAAATGACCGATCCCCAAGTCGCCGTCCTGATGCTGGGGATATTCATTTTCACGATCCTCCTCGGCTTTCCCATCGCCTTCACCCTGATCGCAATGGGCGTCGGTTTCGGCTATTACGCCTACTTCGACGCCGAACGGATGCGGGGTCTTTTCGACAACCAGATTTTCGACCTGTTGGTCAACCAGACCTATTCGGTGATGGCCAACGACGTGCTGACGGCCGTTCCGCTGTTCCTTTTCATGGGCTACATCGTCGAACGAGCAAATATTGTCGATCGACTGTTTTTCAGCATGCAGATCGCAGCCAGACGCCTGCCCGGTTCCATGGCGGTTGCGGCGCTGGCCACCTGCGCCCTGTTCGCCACCGCCACCGGCATCGTCGGCGCGGTTGTGACCCTGATGGGGTTGCTGGCTTTTCCGGCGATGCTGAAGGCGCGTTATGACACCAGCTTCGCCTCCGGCGTGATCTGCGCTGGCGGCTGTCTGGGCATCCTGATCCCGCCGAGCATCATGCTGATCGTCTACGCCGCGACATCAAACGTCTCCGTCGTGCGCCTCTATGCCGGCGCGCTCGGGCCGGGATTCATGCTGGCTGGCCTCTACATGGTCTATGTGATCGGGCGGGCCTGGCTCAACCCCAGTATCGCGCCGAAGCCGCGGGAAGAGGATTTCGAAGGAGTCACCCGCGGGCAGATCTTCGTCATGCTTGTGAAGTCCTTCTTCCCCCTGGCATTCCTGATCCTCTCGGTGCTTGGCGCCATCCTTTTCGGCCTTGCTACACCGTCCGAGGCGGCGTCGATGGGTGCGCTGGGCGGGTTGTTGCTGGCCGTCCTCTACAGGTCGCTGACCTGGGACCGGTTGAAGGAATCCATTTACCTGACGGTTCGCACATCGGCGATGGTCTGCTGGCTGTTTGTCGGTTCGTGGACGTTTTCCTCGGTGTTTTCGTATCTGGGCGGGCATGATCTGATCAAGGACTGGATCCTTGCCATGGAACTGTCCCCGATAACCTTCCTTCTTCTGGCCCAGGCCATCATCTTCCTGCTGGGCTGGCCGCTGGAATGGTCGGAAATCATCATCATCTTCGTTCCGATCTTCCTGCCCATGCTGCCGCACTATGGAATTGATCCGCTGTTCTTCGGCATGCTTGTCGCCCTGAACCTGCAGACGTCGTTCCTGACGCCTCCAATGGCGATGGCGGCGTACTATCTGAAGGGGGTCGCTCCACCGGGCGTGGAGTTGATGCAGATATTCAAGGGCGTGATGCCATTCCTGAGCATCGTGTTCCTGTCCATGTTCCTGCTCTACATGTTCCCCGGAATCGCCATGTGGCTACCCGAATTCGCCTACGGCAAATAAGGGTGAACGCACGAAAACGGGATCGAAAGGAAGCGGCCCTTGTCTGATGAAGACCTATGCCTGCTGAGCGCCACCGAAGCCGCTGAAAGGCTGCGGGAAGGATCGCTTGGCTCGGAACAACTGGTTGGTGCGTGCCTTGATCGCATTGACCAGACCGACGGCGATGTACAGGCCTGGGCGCATCTGGACAGGGAACACGCGCTGGAGCAGGCCCGTTTTCTGGACCAGCGCCGTCAGGCTGGCGCCCCTTGCGGGCCGCTTCATGGCGTGCCGGTTGGCATAAAGGACATCATCGACGTCTACGGCATGCCGTGTGAAAACGGAACGGTGCTCGACGCCGGGCGGCGGGCGCATGAAGACGCCTCGGCGGTGCGCAAGCTGCGCGAAGCCGGGGCGGTCATCATGGGCAAGACCGTGACGACGGAACTGGCCGTCTATTCACCCGGCAAGACCCGCAACCCCCACAATCCCCAACACACGCCGGGCGGATCGTCCAGCGGTTCGGCCGCCGCCGTTGCGGCGAACATGGTTCCGCTGGCGGTTGGCACCCAGACCAACGGATCGGTGATACGCCCCGCATCCTTTTGCGGCACGGTCGGCTATAAACCCACCTATGGCCTGATTCCCAGAACCGGTGTCCTGACGCAATCACCCTTCCTCGACAATCTTGGCGTCTTTGCCCGTTCCGTCGGTGATGCAGCCTTGCTTGCCGAAGCGATGATGGGTTCCGATCCTCACGATTTAGCAACCAGTCCGTCTGCAAGGCCGGCCCTGTCGAAGGCGGCGGCGAGCGAACCGCCGCTCACTCCTGTTTTCGCCTTCGTCAAATCACCCGTATGGGATCAGGCCGATGACACGACCCAGGAAGCCTTTAATGAACTTGCTGATTTCCTGGATGATGGCTGCGACGAGTTCCCCCTTCCCAATATCTTCGACAAGGCGACCGATTGGCACCGCACGGTGATGTACGCGGATATCGCCAAGAACTTCGCCTCATACTTCGAGCGCGGCGGCGACAGGCTGAGCGCCACATTGCGCGGTATGATCGAGGAAGGGCAGAAGACGCTGGCCGTCGATTACGCCCGCGCGCAGGAATGGCGGGAGGTCCTCAACAGCGGTCTTGATGAAATTTTCGACCGTTTTGATGCGGTCATAACCCCCGCCACGTTGGGCGAAGCCCCGGCCGGTCTGGACGCCACGGGCAATCCCGCGTTCTGTACGTTGTGGACGTTCTGTGGCATGCCCGCGATCACCCTTCCCCTGATGACAGGCCCGAACGGCTTGCCGCTGGGTGTTCAGCTGGTCGGTCCGCGGGGCGATGATGAGCGCCTTCTGCGAGCAGCGCAGTGGCTGATGAACAAGGTTGAAAAGGCTTGATCACGAGGCCAATCCAGCTTCAAACCGGACTGTGGATTGGACGGCGACACGCATAAAAGCTACAAAAACAAAACACGACGCAAGGAACAGAAACCGATGACCGACAAGATACTGGCAATCATTTCGATGGGCATGCTCATAACCTTCATGGGCATTGTTGTCTGGTACATCCGGGAGCCGGACCTGACTATCATAACGGTGGTCGTCCTCGGGATGGGTTCCTACGATTTCTGGCGGACGATTCGCACAAACGAAAAAAAGAAAGCCGAAGAGTGGACGCAGGAACAGCAGGAAAACCACCATCGAATCTGATTGAGGCCAGGTCAGGGCGGAGATGCTCGGCCTCATACCCCGTAACCGTCAAACAGTCGCTGCCGAAAACAGCGTGTTTTCGGTTGGCCATAACGGACCCCCCATTTAGTCAAATCTTCGCGCGCCCGCGAAGAACGGAGAATTTCATTCCATGACCGGCGCCGACTGGACGATCATCGCCCTGGTTTCCCTGATCATGCTCGGCCTCACCTTCCGGCGCAGGTTTGGGCCGATCCTTGACCCCCTGAAAAAGCGTATGGGGGAAAGCTGGGATACGATGATCCGGGCCATGCAACTGGTTACCGTGGGTGTATGGATTCTGATCTGGTTGCTTGTGGATGATACGCGCCGCGCCGAATTGCAAAGATTCTTCGAAGAAAACGCGCCGTGGATGACAGGTTGGTGAGGGGGAATTGATACCGGGCCTGTCTGGCGCTAAAACCGCACCATGGAAAAGCCGTCAACGGCGGAATTGATTCTGACCCCAGGGGAGAAAGACTTATGAGTTTCACGATTGTCGAGCAGGCGCCGGCCCGCCTCAACCGAAGCGAACAAGCGGTACCGGGCTCCAACACCCGCTTTCTCGAGAAAGCGGCGCAGGGAAACGCCGACGTTGTGTTTCTGGACCTTGAAGACGCTGTCGCGCCCGACGAAAAGCCGCAGGCCCGCAAGAACATCATCGCCGCGCTGAACGATCTGGACTGGACGGGAAAAACGGTTTCGGTCCGCATCAACGGTCTGGATACCCATTACATGTACCGCGACGTGATCGAAATCCTTGAGGCCTGCCCGAACAAGCTGGACCTCATCATGATCCCGAAGGTCGGCACCGCATCCGATGTCTATGCGCTGGACATGCTGGTCACGCAGATCGAAGAGGCGACAAAGGCGACAAAGCGTATCGGGTTCGAGATGATCATCGAAACCGCGCTGGGGATGGCCAACGTGGACGCCATCGCCGCAGCATCGCCGCGAAACGAATCCCTGCATTTCGGCGTCGCCGACTATGCCGCATCGACAAAAGCGCGGACGACCAACATCGGCGGCCCGAACGCGGACTACGGCGTTCTGACCGATGCCGATGAGGCCGGCAACCGGGACTATCACTGGGGCGATATGTGGCATTACGCCATTGCCCGCATGGTGGTCGCCGCCCGGGCCCACGGCCTGCGGCCCGTCGACGGTCCCTTTGGCGACATCAGCGACCCCGATGGATACAAGGCGCAGGCAATGCGCGCCGCCGTCCTTGGCTGTGAAGGAAAGTGGGCGATCCATCCTTCGCAGGTCGACCTCGGAAACACACTGTTCAGTCCGTCGGAAAAGGAAATCGCGACCGCCAAGGCCATCCTGTCCGCCATGGAACAGGCGAAAAAGGAAGGCAAGGGCGCCGTGACCCTGAACGGCAGGCTCATCGATATCGCGTCGATAAAGCAGGCGGAAGTGCTTGTGAAAAAGGCCGAGATGATCGCCGGAATGTAACGGCGGTCTGCTTGGCCAATCCTCCACGAAAGGCGGCAGGCCATGGCGAATACGTTCGAGGAAAGCGCGCTCCGGTATCACACGGATCCGGTCCCCGGAAAGCTGAGTGTGACGCCAAGCAAACCGCTCGCCAACCAGCGAGATCTGGCGCTCGCCTATTCTCCGGGCGTCGCCGTCGCCTGCCGCGCCATAGTCGAGGACCCCGAGGCGGTCAACAGAGTTACCAGCCGCGCCAATCTGGTCGGTGTGGTCACGAATGGCACCGCCGTCCTTGGCCTCGGCAATATAGGCCCCCTTGCCTCCAAGCCGGTGATGGAGGGCAAGGCGGTCCTGTTCAAGAAATTCGCCGGGATCGACGTCTTCGACATCGAACTGAATGAAACAGACCCCGAAAAACTGATCGAGATCATCGCGGCGCTCGAACCAACGTTCGGCGCCATCAATCTGGAAGATATCCGGGCGCCCGATTGTTTCATCGTTGAACGCGCGCTGCGCGACCGTATCAACATTCCCGTTTTCCACGATGACCAGCACGGCACGGCGATCGTCGTGGCGGCGGCCATGAAAAACGGGTTGCAGGTCGTCGGCAAGGACATCGGCGCGGTCAAGCTCGTATCGACGGGGGGCGGCGCGGCCGGTATCGCATGCCTCAATCTTCTCGTTCGCATGGGCCTGAAGAAAGAGAACGTCATCCTGGTCGATCACATCGGTGTCGTCTTCAAGGGGCGAACCGAGGACATGACCGCACAGAAGTCCGAATACGCCGTCGAAACCGACGCCCGGACACTGGGTGAGGCGATCGACGGAGCCGACGTCTTCCTCGGCCTTTCCGCACCCGGCATCCTGACCGGCGAGGCGGTGAGGACCATGGCGGACAAGCCGCTGATCCTCGCACTGGCCAATCCGGAGCCGGAAATCCGACCCGAGGTCGCCAAACAGGCGCGCCCCGATGCCGTGATCGCAACGGGACGCAGCGACTACCCCAATCAGGTCAACAATGTCCTGTGTTTTCCCTTCATTTTCCGCGGCGCGCTGGACGTCGGGGCGACCACCATCAACGAAGAGATGGAGGTGGCTTCTGTTGACGCCATTGCGCGACTGGCGCGGGCGGAGGGATCCGATGTTGTCGCCCGCGCCTACGGCGGCGAGGAGAGCGGTTTCGGCCCCGAATACCTGATCCCCAAACCTTTCGACCACCGCCTGATGCTGGAGATCGCACCCGCCGTCGCCAGAGCCGCCATGGACAGCGGCGTCGCAACCCGCCCGATCGCGGACTTCGCCGCCTATCGCGCACGGCTGGAACAGTTCATCTTCCGCTCCGGTCTGGTCATGAAGCCGGTATTCGAACGCGCCCGCCAGCAACCCTGCCGCGTCGTCTTCGCGGAAGGCGAGGATCAACGCGTTCTGGGCGCCATCAAGGCCGTTCTGGACGAGGGCCTTGCCCGGCCAATTCTGGTCGGCCGCCCCTCGGTGATCGCCAAACGGATTGAAAAGCTGGGCCTGGGAATTCAGGCGGGAGTCGATTTTGAGGTCACCAACCCCGAGGACGACCCCCGCTACAACGATTACTGGGGCCTCTACCACGAAATCATGGAGCGCAAGGGCGTTTCGCCCGAGAAGGCGCGCACAGTAATACGCACCAATGCCACCGCGATCGCCGCCCTTATGGTCCGCCGTGGTGAAGCCGACGCCATGATCTGCGGCACCTTTGGCGATTACACGTGGCACCTTCGCCATCTGACCGACGTGATCGGACTGGCCGATGGCGTGACGGAACCGGCCGCGCTCAGTCTGTTGATCACCGCCCGTGGCGCCTTTTTCCTGTGCGATACCTACGTCAACCTGGATCCAACCGCCGATCAGGTCGTCAAACTGACCCTGATGGCGGCCGAGGCCGTGCGCCGCATAGGGATCACGCCAAAGATCGCATTGCTGTCTCATTCCAATTTCGGCAATGCCCCGGATGCCTCTTCGCGCAAGATGCGTGAAGCCGTGGCCATGCTGCACAGATGCGCGCCCGATCTGGAGGTCGAGGGCGAAATGCACGCCGACGCCGCCATCGACGAAACACTCCGGGAGAATATCTTCCCGAATTCACGCCTCAAGGGAACGGCGAACCTGCTGGTCATGCCGACCATCGATGCATCCAATATCGCTTTCAACATGTCGAAGGTATTGGCGGAGGGGTTGCCGGTCGGGCCGATCCTGCTTGGCGCCGCCCGTCCCGCCCACATCGTTACGCCATCGATCACCCAGCGCGGCCTCGTCAATATGTGCGCCATCGCCGTGGTCGAAGCGCAAATAAGCGGCAAAACCGGAGAAACCCCCTAACGGCGACACCCTGCGACAGACAATAGTTTTATAAAGTTATTCACAGCGCTTTGTTGTTGTTGATCTTTTTGTTGCCATGAAGGGCTTCGCAATGGCATCCTTCCATTGTGCCGTCGGGATGACCCGTGCGCCCGTACCACGCCTTTTCGGGTCAACCCCGCCTCACAAAGACAGATAGAAAAAAGCGTAAAGAAAACCTGCCGCGGCCGGCCAATCACATGACCGGATTTCCCGGCGGCAATAACGCGACGGGAGAACAATGCACAAATCACTAGTCATCAATGCCGCAGATTGCACCGGCTGCCAGCAGTGCGAAATGGCCTGTTCCTACGTCAAGACAGGCGCATTCAATCCATCGAAATCCCGCATCAAGGTTTTCAAGTTTGACGGCGGCGCACGGTCGGTCCCCTTCACCTGTACCCAGTGCGCCGAAGCCTGGTGCATGCGCGCCTGTCCCGTCGAGGCGATCATCATCAACGACGGCACCGGCGCAAAGGAAGTGAAAAACGACGTCTGTGTCGGCTGCAAGGTATGTACGATCGCCTGCCCGTTCGGAACGATCAACTATGTGATGGAAACCGGCAAGGTGGCGAAATGCGACCTGTGCGGCGGCGACCCCGCCTGCGTCAAGGCCTGCCCGACGCCCGCCCTCAAATATGTGGATGCAGACGCCACCGGTCATGCCCGCATGGAAGCCTGGGCGGCAAAACTCGACAGTGGCGCCAAGACCGAGGCGCCCGCCTGAAGTACATAAAAGCAAAAAAGCATACCGTTTCAATTCGACAGGGAGATTAATGAAATGGGCTGGAGCAAAAACGTCCTCCGCGTGAACCTCACAGAAGGCACATGCAACAAAGAACCACTGAAAATGGAGTGGGCCGCGAAATACCTGGGCCAGAGGGGCCTCGCCAC
>JAPHTL010000154.1 GCA_026193355.1 Rhodospirillales bacterium | reverse complement strand
CGCGGTTCTGATTTTCGTCGGATCCGATGGAATGATCAGGCTTTCAAAGCCGCCCCAGCTGTATCCCATGCCGAACAGTTCCAGTCCGTCGAGCATGGCCGCCAGAGCAGTATGGGATGCGGGTTTCAGTTCAACGGCGAACAGCCCGCTGGCACCTGTGAAGTCCCGTTTCCAGACATCATGCCCCGGGCATTCGGGGAATGCCGGGTGGAGGATTCTTGTGACCTCGTGCCGGGAGGCAAGCCAGCGCGCCAGTTCCAGGCCACTTTCCTGATGACGGGCGAGCCGCGCGCTCAGACTGCGCAATCCACGCAAACCCAGATAACAGTCGTCCGGCCCGGCGCAGTAGCCGAAACCGATGGCGGCCCATTTGATCTTTTCGTAAAGCTCGTTTGAGGTCGTCACTGTTCCGAGCATGGCGTCCGAATGGCCGACGATGTACTTGGTGGCTGCTTGCACGGACACATCGACGCCGCGTTCGAAAGGCTGGAAGTAGTATCCGGCGCTCCAGGTGTTGTCCATGATCACCAGCGCTCCACCCGCATGGGCGGCGCGGGCGATTGCCGGAATATCCTGGACTTCGAAGGTCAGTGAACCCGGCGCTTCGACGAAAACGACCTTTGTTTCCGGCCGCATGAGCGAGGCGATATTTTCGCCGATCATCGGATCATAATAGGTCGTCTCGACGCCGAAACCGGCGAGGTAGCCATCGCACAGCTTGCGCGTCGGGAAATAGACGCTGTCGACCATCAGCAGATGATCGCCCTTTTTAAGGAAGGCGAGAAGCGAGACGGCAATAGCGGCAAGGCCTGAGCCGACGGAAAGGCAGCGATCACCGCCTTCCAGATCGGCGACCGCTTCTTCGAAGGCGAATGATGTCGGTGTTCCGTAGCGGCCGTAATAGACCCCGTCGAGTGGGTGCTTCGCTGCATCCTCCATGGCGGCAAGGGTCGGAAAGGTCACAGTCGATGCGTGATAGACCGGCGGGTTGACGATCCCGTGGTTATCTTCCGGGGATCGTCCCGAAAGGGTCAGGTTTGTGTCCTTCCGCCTGTTCGCCTTTTTCTTCACCATTTACTCCGTTCAATTGGACTGTTGTGCGTTCCAACGGAAAAACGGGGCGTAGTAAACCACGCCCCGTTTGAACCAGGATTCATCGACATGGGCAAAGGCTTGCGGTCGCCCTCAGTGGCGTTTTGCCGAGCCGGCCAAATGGGTTTCGTGTCGTTCGCGGTTCTTCGTTGCAAGAACCTCCTTGGCGGCTTCCTTGCCCGCTGCGTCGATCTCTTCGGGGGTTGCATTTTCGTTCTGTGAGACTTCCCACCATTTATCGACGGCGTCCCCGGTCGCCTGGATATCCTGGACCCGGAGGATGCGTTCCACCGCCGTCAGGCGGGCCTTGATTATTTCGAATTCCTTGTCGTCCATCGTTCCTGTTACCCTTCCTTGACGCAGTTCAATCAATCATTCGGGAGGAAATCACGACACGATAGGGGTGTCGTCGCGGTCTCCCCATTCCGCCCATGAACCGTCGTAAACCGGAACGATCTCGATTCCAAGCAGGAACAACGCGAAAGCTGGTGTACATGCCGTGACGCCCGAGCCACAAGTCGTTGCAATCGGCTGTGAAAGATCGACGCCAGCGCCTTCAAAAATCTCACGTATCTGATCGGCGGAGCGGAACGTCCAGTCTTCCTTGGCGTTCATGAGCGTCGTAAACGGGATGTTGATGCTACCGGGGATGTGTCCTCGCCTTTCCGTCGGACGGGGTTCGTGGTCGATCCCGGCGAAGCGCCGTTCGGATCGTGCGTCGATCAGTTGCTCATCCTTTGTCACAATATTCTCGCGGATCAGGTCGAGATCGCGGAGCAGCTTCACATCGGGTCCGATGGGCTCATAGACCTCTGGCGATGGTTCAACGACGCCCTTGTCGATCTGACGCTGCTCTTTTGTCCATTTGATCAGGCCACCGTCGAGAACCATGACGTTGTCGTGCCCAAACAGACGAAACATCCACCAGACCCGATGGGCGGCGCAAAATCCACCAAGCGCATCATAGACAACAACGGTGTCGTTGTTACCAATGCCCAGTTTTCCGACCTTTTCGGCGAAAACGGTGGCGTCAGGAACCATGTGCGGAAGGTCCGTGCTGTCGTCTGCGATGTCGTCAATATTGAACCATACGGCCCCCGGAATATGGCGGAGCTCATGTTCAATCTCGGCATCCCGCCCCTGAGTCGGAAGGAACCAGGTAGCATCAATGACTTTCAGGTTCTCGTCGCCGAGGTGGTCTTCAAGCCACTGTGTGTCGACCAGCGCCTGGGCATTTGCATAGTTCATCTTTTTTCCTCTTCGGGGCCTCTTTTTTCGAGCTCAGACGAGCCAACCGGGGACCGGCAGTCCTTTTTCGCGCAGAAAAGCCGGATTGAAAAGCTTGCTCTGATAACGGGTTCCATAATCGCAAAGTACGGTCACTATGGTATGCCCCGGTCCGAGTTCTTTCGCCATGCGCACGGCCCCTGCGATATTGATGCCGCTGGAACCGCCGACGCACAAGCCCTCAAACTGCAAAAGGTCAAAAATGATCCGGACCGCCTCCTCATCAGGGATTTGCAGCGCCCGGTCGATCTGCGCCCCTTCGAGGTTCGCCGTAATCCTGCCCTGGCCAATGCCTTCGGTTATCGAACCGCCTTCGGCCTTGAGTTCTCCATGAGCGTAGTAACCGTAAAGAGCCGAGCCCATAGGGTCAGCCAGGACGGTTATCACATTACCATTCCGTTCCTTTAGCGCTTCGCTGACGCCAGCCAGCGTCCCGCCCGTTCCCGCCGCCGCTACGAACGCGTGAACCCTTCCTCCCGTCTGCTCCCATATCTCCGGGCCGGTTGTTGCTGCATGACCTCGCCGGTTCGCTGTGTTGTCGAACTGGTTGGCCCAAATCGCGCCGTTTGCCTCACTTTGCGCCAGGTCCTTCGCAATGCGCTCCGATACGTGGACGTAATTTTCGGGATTCTTGTAGGGAACGGCGGGGACCAGATGCAGATCGGCGCCACACAGGCGG
>JAPHTL010000300.1 GCA_026193355.1 Rhodospirillales bacterium | reverse complement strand
GATCCTTTCTCGGCGCACATGCGCGCGCTTCTCGACACCCACGGCGAAACGCTTTTGCGTCTGGCCGCCGAGGCCATAGAGCATGGGCTGGAAACCGGAGAACCACCCGCGATCGACCTTTCCCTCTTCCCTTCCGAATTGACGGAAGAGGGTGCCGCGTTCGTCACCCTGAAACGCAAGGGGGATCTGCGCGGCTGCATCGGTTCGGTTCAGCCGTGGCAACCGCTGGTAAAGGACGTCGCCGAGAACGCCTTCAAGGCGGCGTTCGAAGACCCACGCTTCCCGCCACTGACCGCAGCCGAACTTGAGGGGCTGGACCTTTCCATATCGGTGCTGAGCAAGGCCGCGCCCATCGACTTCACCGATGAAGCCGATCTTCTGGCCGGATTGCGGCCGGGCAAGGATGGCCTGATCATAAGCGATCAGGGGCGGCGCGCCCTGTTCCTGCCGCAGGTGTGGGAACAGTTGCCGGAACCGGCCGCATTTTTAAGCCACCTCAAGGCCAAGGCTGGCTTGCCCGCTCGCCATTGGTCGGATACGTTCCGGGCCGACAGGTTCATCAGCGAAGGCATTTCGCCGGCGGATCTCGACGACCCGAAATCAATCTGGAGCCGCAACCGCCACTAGGGCTGTAATCGGCGAAGCATCTTCAACGGAGAACCCGGTGACCGAATCCCTTGCCAGCCGTATCACCCCGGACATCATCGACCGCCTGCGCGCCATTACGCTGGAGGCCGGGCGCGCGATCATGGAGGTCTATGAGACGGACTTCGACGTAGAAACCAAGTCGGATCATTCCCCGGTTACCGAAGCCGATGACCGCGCCGAGGCGATCATCACACCGGCGCTGAAAACCATCTGGCCCGAGGTCCCCGTGATCGCCGAGGAAGCCTTTTCACGGGGCGATGTTCCGGAAATCGGAGACGGTCCCTTCTGGCTGGTCGATCCGCTGGACGGCACCAAGCAGTTCGTTTCGAAGAACGGCGAATTCACCGTCAACATCGGGCTGATCGAGAATCGCCGCCCGATCCTTGGCGTCATCTATGCGCCCGCCATGAACACCCTTTATGTCGGCAGCCCGCTGGGCGCCTTCATGGAAGGCGAGAGCGGCTCACGCAAACCCGTCGAGGCAAAGACACCGCACGAAAGCGGACTTGTCGCCGTGGCAAGCAGATCGCATCGTTCGGCGGGCGTCGACATGTTCCTTCAGCAGTTCACCCTGCGCGAGGAAATAACATCGGGCAGTTCAATCAAGTTCTGCCTCGTCGCCAAGGGCCGCGCCGATGTCTATCCCCGCTTCGGCCGCACCATGGAGTGGGACACAGCAGCCGGTCACGCCATCGTGTCGGCGGCGGGCGGTTCGGTGACCAACGAGGACGGCAGCGAATTCCTCTACGGCAAGCCCGGCTTCGAAAACCCCAACTTCATCGTCTGGGGGCGGCGCGCCTGATCCCAACATGGCAGAACGCGCAACCAGATCCCTTTCACCGGACACCGCCGGCATCGCCGAGGCCGCCGCGCTGTTGCGCGACGGGAAGCTGGTCGCCTTTCCCACGGAAACGGTCTACGGGCTGGGGGGCAATGCGGGAAACGACGCGGCGGTCGCCGCCATCTTCGCCGCCAAGGATCGCCCGCACTTCAACCCCCTGATCGTCCATGTCCACGACATCGAAGCCGCCGAGCGCATAGCTATCTTTGACGCACGGGCGCGCCGTCTGGCCGACGCCTTCTGGCCGGGCGCGCTGACCCTCGTCCTGCCCCGCCGCGCCGATGCCGCCCTTTCGTTGCTGGTCAGTGCGGGACTGGATACGGTGGCGGTGCGCATCCCCCGCCATCCGGTGGCCGAGGCGCTTTTGCGTCAATCCGGCTGTCCCGTCGCAGCGCCCAGCGCCAATCCGTCGGGCACGATCAGCCCGACAACGGCGCAACATGTCATCGATGGCCTGAACGGGCGGATCGACGCGGTGCTGGACGGCGGCCCCTGCGCGGTGGGAATCGAATCAACCGTCGTCGACCTGTCAGAAGAAACGCCGGTCCTGCTGCGCCCCGGCGGAATCGCAGAAGAGGACATCGCAGCGGTGATCGGCCCCCTTGAAGCGGCCACGGGCGCGCCGGATGCGCCGAAATCACCGGGGATGATGGAACGCCACTACGCCCCTGCAACGCCGCTGCGCCTGAACGCCCGGGAGGCGTCATCCGGCGAGGTTCTGCTTGGATTCGGACCAGAGGCCGCTGAAGGTTCCGCGAACCTGAGTTCAGAAGGGAATCTGGTCGAGGCGGCGGCCAACCTCTTCGCCATGCTGCGCGCGCTCGATGACGGCAAGGCAAGGGGTATCGCCGTCATGCCAATTCCCGAAACGGGACTGGGACGCGCCATCAACGACCGCCTGCGCCGGGCGGCAACGCCACAATGACCGCCAGTCGCCCATGCATCCTCTTGTCCCCGACCGCCAGAACAGCCAAAGTGACCAACCATGACGCAAGATGATCTCAAAGCGGCGCTGGAAGCCGTCCTCGGCCCCAAGGGCGTAATCTCGGATGCTTCATCGATGGAGCCATATCTGACCGAAGAACGTGGCCGCTATTGGGGAACCGCGGCGCTGGTGGCGCGCCCGGCTTCGACCGAAGAAGTGGCCGAGGTCGTGCGCATCTGCGCCGAACGCGACGTGCCGATTGTCCCCCAGGGCGGCAACACGGGACTGGTCGGCGGCGCGGTCCCCGACGGCGGCGTCGTTCTCAGCCTGGGGCGCATGAAGACCATCCGGGCGCTGGATCCCGTCAACCAGACCATCACCGTCGATGCGGGGTGCATTCTGGCCGACATCCAGACGGCGGCCGACGAGGCCGGGTTCCTTTTCCCCCTCAGCCTGGCCGCCGAGGGAAGCTGCCAGATCGGCGGAAATCTGGCGACCAACGCCGGTGGCGTTCAGGTGCTGCGCTATGGCAACGCCCGTGATCTTGTTCTGGGGATCGAGGCGGTGATGGCCGACGGTCGCATCTGGAACGGCCTGCGGGGGCTACGCAAGGACAACACCGGCTATGACCTGAAACACCTGATCATGGGATCGGAGGGTACGCTCGGGATCATTACCGGCGCGGTGCTGAAAATGTTCCCCAAACCACGCGTCAGGGAAACGGCGTTCTGCGGCCTGCCCGGCCTCGACGCCGTGATCGGCCTTTTCACGCGTGTGCGAGACAGCGCGGGCGATGCGCTGACCGCCTTCGAATACCTTTCGGCGCACGCCATGGCGTTTACGACCCAGCATATTCCGGACAACCGGGACCCCTTTGATTCCCGGCATCCCTGCTACGTCCTGATGGAGTTGACTTCGCCGCGCGCAGGGGATGACCTGCGAAGCGCCATCGAAACGGTGCTGGAAGGGGCGTTCGAGGACGGCGTGGTTTCAGATGCCGTCATCGCCGAGAACGAATCCCAGCGACAGGCCTTGTGGAATTTGCGGGAATCGGTCCCCGAAGCGCAGAAGCACGAAGGTGGTTCCATCAAGCACGATATCGCGGTGCCGGTTTCGCTGGTTGCGGAATTCATCACCGAAGCCAGCGCCGTGGTCGAGAAGGAACTTCCCGGAGTCCGCATCTGCGACTTCGGCCATATCGGCGACGGCAACATCCATTTCAACCTGAGCCAGCCTCTGGATGCCGACCGCGCAACATTCCTTGGCGAATGGGAACGGATCAACCACATCGTCCACGATATCGTCGCCGCCAAGGGCGGAAGCTTCAGCGCCGAACATGGGGTCGGCAAAATGAAGGTTTCCGACGTGATCCATTACAAATCGGTCGTCGAAGTCGACATGATGCGGACGATCAAGCGCGCGCTGGACCCCAAAAACATCCTGAATCCGGGAAAAGTCATCGATTTGAACTAATCGCGCCTGCACTGTGTTCACCGGGGACGGCATCGAATATATAAAACGTCAGAAACCGAACAGCGGATTCGGTCGGCACTGAGGAATTTACCGGGAGTTTGATTGGCATGAGCACCTACGTCGCCCCTGTGGAGGAAATGCGTTTCGTTCTCGACGAACTGGCCGAAATGGAAACGCTGTCCAGCCTTCCCGGATATGAGGAAGCAACCACCGATCTGGTTGACGCCATTCTGGAAGAAGCCGGTAAATTCGCATCAGGCGTTCTCGACCCGATCAATGCTTCCGGCGACAGAGAGGGCGCGAAACTTGAAAACGGCGTGGTCCGTGCGGCTTCCGGGTTCGCGGACGCCTACCAACAATTCGTTGAAGGCGGTTGGAACGGCATCTGCATGGAGCCCGATTTCGGCGGACAGGGCCTGCCGGCGGTCCTCGGCACCACGGTGCAGGAGATGTGGGCGGCATCCAACATGGCGTTTGAGCTCTGCCCCCTTCTTTCCAAGGGCGCGATGGAGCTTCTGAGCGAACATGCCTCGGACGATCTGAAATCGGCCTATTTGCCAAAAATGGTCAGCGGCGAATGGACCGGCACCATGAACCTGACCGAGCCGCAGGCGGGCAGCGACCTCGCCCAGGTCAAGACCCGCGCGGTGCGTGACGGCGATACCTACAGGATCACCGGGCAAAAGATTTTCATCACCTGGGGCGAACACGACATGGCCGAGAACATCGTCCATCTTGTGCTGGCGCGCCTTCCCGATGCCCCCCCCGGCATCAAGGGCGTTTCGCTGTTCCTCGTTCCGAAGTTCATGGTCAATGAAGACGGATCGCTTGGCGATCGCAACGATCTTCGCTGTGTCTCCCTCGAACATAAACTTGGCATCAACGCCAGCCCCACCTGCGTGATGTCGTTCGGCGACGACGGCGGCGCGACCGGGTATCTGGTCGGGCAGGAAAACGCCGGTATCGCCTGCATGTTCACCATGATGAACAGCGCCCGGCTCAGCGTCGGCCTTGAAGGCGTGGCGATGGCCGAACGCGCCTATCAGCGGGCGCGGGATTACGCCAAAGAGCGTGTGCAGAGCCCGGTGCTGGGCAGCGGCGACAGCGCCCCCGCCCCTATCATCCGCCACGCCGATGTGCGCCGGATGCTGCTGACAATGAAGGCGCAGACCGAGGCATCGCGCGCGCTTTCCTATTTTGTCTCGTCGCGTCAGGACGTTGCCCGCCGCCATCCCGACGCCGAGACCCGGCAGGCCGCAGGCGCGCTGGTGGCGCTTCTGACGCCGGTCGCCAAGGCATGGAGCAGCGACATCGGAATCGATGTCGCCAATACCGGCGTGCAGGTCCATGGCGGCATGGGATTCATCGAGGAAACGGGCGCGGCGCAGCATCTTCGCGATGTCCGCATCACGGCCATCTACGAAGGCACCAACGGCATTCAGGCCAACGACCTGATCGGCCGCAAGGTGGCGCGGGAAAACGGCGTCACCATCAAGGCCCTGATCGCCCGGATGCGCGAACTGGACGGAGACCTCGCAAAAGCCCCCGAACAGGTCGCAACGATGCGAAACAACCTGTCGCGCGGAATTTCGGCGCTTGAAAAGGCGACAGACTGGCTTCTGGCGACCTATGCAAGCGAACCGGCGCGGGCGGCAGCCGGGTCTGTGCCCTACCTTCGCCTGACCGGAATCGTGGTCGGCGGATGGCTGATGGCGCGCGCGGCGCTCGCCGCAGCGGAACGGCTGGCCAATGGCGACGGAAACCCGGCGTTCATGCAGGGCAAGATCGCAACGGCGCGCTTCTTCGCCGACACCTACCTGCCCGAGGCTGAAGGTCTGGTCGAGATCGCGGCCACTGGCGGAGCGATGGCCGTCGACATTGCCGAAGACCTGTTCTAGACCGTGCCGGTCGAGGAGGTTCAGGGCGCAGCGCTTTTTTGCCAAACCGCTTGCGGCACAGGGTATAATCGGGCGCCATGAACCTCCTGAACCGCTACATGTTCGGCCAGTTGGCCGTCGGCATGATCCTCGTCGCCACGGCGATGACCTGTATTCTGTGGTTGACCCAGTCCCTGCGGTTTGTCGAAATGATCGTCAACCGGGGACTGAACGCGGGGACATTCCTGTACCTGACCGGCCTGTTGCTGCCCAATTTCCTGACAACGATCCTTCCAATCGCGCTGTTCGCCGTTGTGGTCTTCGTCTACCACAAGATGATCATGGATCGGGAGCTGGTGGTCATGCGCGCAGCCGGGGTCAACCAGTTGTCTCTCGCCGCGCCAGCCATCATCCTGTCGTTGATCGTGGCCATCCTGTCCGCCGCCCTCTATTTCTATTTCCTGCCAAAGTCCTATGAAAAGTTCCGTGAATTCCAGTGGGAGATCCGCCACGAACATTCGAACATCCTTTTGCAGGAGGGCGTTTTCAACACCATAAGCAACAGCGTCACGGTCTATGTCCGCGACCGGTCACGCGAAGGCGAACTTCTTGGAATCCTGATCCACGACACCCGCGACCGGGCGCAGCAGGCGACCCTGATGGCCGAACGCGGGGCCCTCGTACAGGTTGACGCGAACCCGCGTGTTATCCTGTTCAACGGCAACAGACAGGTGATCGACAAGGCGACGAAAAAGATGTCGATCCTTTATTTCGATCGCTACACGTTCGATCTCGAAACAGCCAAGGCGCAGCAAGCAGAAAGATTCCGCGAACCTCGTGAACGCATGTTTTTCGACCTGCTGAATCCTGAACTGGACCCGACGGTGCCGGCACGCAGTTATGGGAAGTTCATCATCGAGGCGCACCACAGGATTGTCGCGCCACTGCATGCCGTGACCTTTACGCTGATTGCGCTGGCCTGCCTGATTTCAGGGAACTTCACAAGACGCGGCCAGACGCAGCGTGTCGTCCTGGCCATCGTCCTGATGGTCGGCCTGCAAACCCTGAGCCTTGGAATCGAGAACCTAAGCGCCAAACGAACAGAGGCCATCCCCCTGATCTACGCAGCAGCAGTTCTGCCCGGTGTGGTCGCCCTTTGGATCATGACACACGGCCTGCCGAGGCTGAGGCGGCGGGGGCAGATTGCGCCCCCAGGCGCGGAGGCTTCGTAACCGATGCGCGCGTCAAGGGTTCTGTTTTTTTACGTTGGCCGCCAGTTCTTGGCGAATTTCATCATGCTGCTCGTGATGTTCATGGGAATTGTCTTTCTTTTCGACTTTGTCGAAATGCTTCGGCGCACGGCTTCCAAGGCCGACATATCCATCGGCCTGACCCTGGAAATGACCTTGCTGAAACTTCCCTTCATGGGACAGCAGATTTTCCCGTTCGCCGTCCTGTTCGGTGGAATGCTGTGTTTCTGGCGCCTGACACGCAGTCATGAACTGGTGGTGACCCGCGCCGCCGGCGTTTCCGCATGGCAGTTCCTCGCCCCCGTTCTTCTGATCGCGACACTGCTGGGCGTCATTCAGGTCGCCGTCTCAAGTCCCTTCTCGTCCGTCATGCTGTCGCGTTACGAACGTCTTGAGTCCCGCTTCATGAAGGGGCAGGACAGTTTCCTCGCGATTTCGCCAAACGGCCTGTGGCTGCGCCAGGCGGGACAAGCCGTGATTCACGCAGAACACGTTCTGCAACAGGGCGTCGAGGTTGAACTGCGCGAGGTGACGATTTTCTCCTTCCAGGGAAGCGACCGTTTTGTCGCCCGGTACGAAGCGGAGGTTGCCAGTCTGGAGGACGGCTTCTGGCGCCTGTCGAAGGTGTGGCGTTATGCCCCGGAAGAACAGGCGTCCTTCAGCGATGAGGAATGGTTCGAAACCGACCTGACAATCAACAGGATTCAGGACAGTTTTTCACCACCCGAAACCATGTCCTTCTGGGATCTTCCGGCATTCATCGACACCCTGGAGAATGCCGGATTTTCGGCAATTCGACACAGGCTTCATTTGCACAGCCTGCTGGCTACCCCTCTTTTGTTGTGTGCGATGGTGCTGATTGCCGCCACATTCACCCTGCGCCAGTCGCGCAAGGGGGGGACGGTTTATGTCGTTTCCGGCGGGGTGCTCACCGGGTTTCTGCTCTATTTCTTCTCCGACGTTGTCTTCGCCCTCGGCTTGTCGGACAGTATCCCCGTCGTTCTCGCCGCATGGACGCCTTCGGGGGTTTCCATGTTATTGGGGCTTGCCATGCTTCTTCATCTGGAAGATGGTTAGGCCTGATTCCGGAGAAGAACACGACGGAATTCAGAATGCCTGACGACCAGCGCTAAACATTCACGGAAGCACCGAACAGCGAAAACCCATGAGATTGTTTTTGATCGCCATAGCCTTTTCCGCCGCCCTTCTTTCAGGGCAGGATGCCCGACAGGCGAAGGCCGAGGATGTCATGCGCATCGCGGCGGTCGTGAACGACGATGTCATCTCTTTCTACGATCTCGAAACGCGCATTCGCCTCGTCATATTCAGCTCGAAACTTCCAAACGACATTGAGACCCGCCGGCGCATCGCGCCCCAAATTCTCAGATCCCTGATTGATGAGCGCATCAAGCTGCAAGAGGCGAAGAGAATGGGCATTACCGTGGATGAAAAGGATATTGAAGCCGCCCTCGCCGACATCGAAAAGCGCAACCGGCTGCCAAAGGGAGGGCTTGACGAACAACTGAGGTCGAACGGAATCGACCCCGATACCCTGCATCAACAGGCGGAGGCGACGCTGGCCTGGGTCAGCGTGATCCGCCGTTCCGCCGCCCGCAAGATCAATGTCAGCGACGATGAGGTTGAGGACGCCTTTCGCAGGCATGAAGAAAACAAGAACAAGCCGCTGGCCCTGCTTTCGGAAATTTTCCTGCCCGTCGACGGCGCCACGTCGGAGAACGAGATCCGCCAGGTCGCCATGCGAATCATGCAACAGGTTGCGCAGGGGGCCAGCTTCACCGCCCTTGCAAGCCAGTTTTCACAAAGCGCCACGGCTGCCGTCGGCGGCGATCTTGGATGGGTTGAACCGGGGCGCATGTCCCGCGAGATCGACGAAGCCGTCGCAAACGCGAACCCCGGCCAACTGGTCGGCCCTGTCCGCACACCGGCCGGATATCACATCATCGCCTTCCGGGACCGACGCATCCCGAATCAGGATGGTGGCGAGGGCGGCGAACGCTTGACGCTCAGCCAGTTCGTCCTGCCCCTGGGAGAATCCGCCACCGAAGAGCAGGCCGCCGCAATCACCCGGCAAGCGCGGGAAGCAAGCCAAAGCGCCAAATCCTGCGCCGAACTGGAAGCTGCGGGCAAGTCGCTTGGGTCCGCGCTTTCCGGTTCACTCGGCACGATAAATCCGGAAAAGTTGCCGCCACAAATTCGCGCCGTCGTTGAACGCCTGCCGGAAAATACGGCGGGGGAACCATTCCGCAGCGCCGCCGGGATAACCGTTCTCATGGTCTGCGAACGCAGCACGCCACAGGCTCCCAGCGACGCGGCCGTACGCCAAAGGCTTAAAAACCAGATTGCCGAACAACGGGCGGAAATGATTTCACGGCGGATGCTGCGTGATTTGCATCGGAACGCCTTCCTCGACCTGAGGATATGATCCATGCGCCCCCTTGCCCTGACCATGGGGGAGCCGGCTGGTATAGGCCCTGAAGCAACATTGAAAGTCTGGCTTGATCGTGAAGCCCTGAACCTCCCGCCCTTCTTCGTGATCGGCAACCCGGGGCACTTGGCTTCTCTTGCCGCGGATATGGGGTGGAATGCCCCCATCACCGTGATCGAAGACCCGTCCGAAGCGCTTCAGCATTTCACCAACGCGTTGCCTGTCTTGCCGATTGAGCTTGGCCAACGGCCGATTCCCGGCAAACCAACCGCGAAGAACGCAACCGCAGTGCGCCGCGCCATAGAGATCGCCGTCGACTTCGCAAGTGACGGCAAGGCCGCAGCCGTCGTCACCAATCCCATAAACAAGCAGGTGCTGAACGAGGCCGGTTTTGGATTCCCCGGTCATACGGAGTTTCTTGCCTTCCTGTCCGGCATCGAAACACCGCCTGTCATGATGCTTGCCTGCCCGGCCCTGCGCGTCGTACCCGTCACCATCCACGTGTCGTTGCGCGAGGCGATCGAGACATTGACGACGCCGATGATTGTCGAGACGGCGCGGATCACCGCCGACGCCTTGCACCGGGATTTTGGCATCGACGCGCCACGGCTGGCCGTGGCGGGCCTGAACCCCCATGCGGGCGAAGGTGGGCACATGGGCAAGGAAGATGCAGACATCGTCGCCCCGGCCATCGCAAGGTTGCGCGCCCTTGGAATAGATGCCAACGGACCATTGCCATCGGACACCATGTTTCACGCACGGGCGCGCGAGGGATACGATGCGGCGATCTGCATGTACCACGATCAGGCCCTGATCCCGATCAAGACCATCGACTTCGATCACGGCGTCAACGTCACGCTTGGCCTGCCCTTTGTGCGAACCTCGCCTGACCACGGCACTGCCTTCGACATCGCCGGAACGGGAGCGGCCAATCCCGCCAGTCTTGCCGAAGCGCTTCACATGGCCGCCGATATGGCCGCACGGCGCAACGCGACTTGATCCGGCAATGATCGAACAGTCTCCCCCACCCCTTCCGCCGCTACGCGAAGTCATCGCGAAACATGACCTGGGGGCCCGAAAATCGCTTGGCCAGCACTTCCTGCTTGATCTGAACCTGACCGGGCGAATTGCGCGCTGCGCAGGCGACCTGGGCATCGGCACGGTCATCGAGGTCGGACCGGGGCCGGGCGGCCTGACCCGCGCGCTTCTTGAAAACGGCGCTGCGCATGTGGTGGCCATCGAAAGGGATGCGCGCTGTCTTGCCGCACTGGCCGAGATTGCCGCCGCCTACCCCGGACGGCTGGAGGTCGTTGAGGGCGACGCCCTAAAAACGGATATGGCGAAAATCGGCGAAGCGCCGCGAAGGGTCGTGGCAAATCTGCCCTATAACATCTCGACACCGCTGGTGGTGAACTGGCTGAAAAACATCGACGCCTACGCGCGTCTGGTCCTGATGTTCCAGAAGGAGGTTGCCGACCGCCTTGCCGCCAAACCGGGAACCAAGGCCTATGGGCGGCTTTCTGTGATGACACAGTGGCTGTGTCGGGTTCAGGTCGAGTTCAACGTTGATCGCCGCGCCTTCACGCCGCCGCCAAAGGTCACCAGCACGGTGGTCAGCCTGATCCCCCATGGCGCCCCCCTCGCCCCGGCCGGCTTCGACGCCATGGAACGTGTTGTCGCCGCGGCCTTCAACCAGCGGCGCAAGATGCTCCGGCAAAGCCTGAAAGGTCTGGGCGATCCGGCGATGATGGCCGACGCAGCGGGCGTTCCACCGACGGCGCGGGCCGAGGAACTGACGGTCGAACAGTTTGCGGCGATGGCGCGGGCGTTGTCGGCCTAACCTTCTCCGCACAACTCCGTGACGAAATCGTGCAGGCCGATCTGGCGTTCGCGCTTCAGGCGTTCGGCATGCAATATGGACCGGACGTTAGCGACGCTTTCCGCCACATCCACATTGATGACGATGTAGTCGTATTCGAAATAGTGGCTCATCTCGGAGGCGGCTTTGGCCATGCGCTTCTTCACCACCTCTTCCGAATCCTGCGCGCGGTTGTAAAGGCGCCTTTCCAGTTCCTTGACGGAGGGCGGCAGGATGAACACCCGCACCAGATCCTTTTCAGCATTTTCCGCGATCTGCTGCGTACCTTGCCAGTCCACATCGAACAGCACGTCGCGACCTTGCGAAAGCGCGTCTTCCACCGGCTTGCGCGGCGTCCCGTAGTAGTTGTCGAAAACTTTCGCATGTTCCAGAAATTCGCCGTTCGCCACCATCCGGTGATAGTCATCAACGGAGATGAAGTAGTAATCCCTGCCATCCACTTCGCCCGGTCGCGGGGGCCGTGTCGTCGCCGAAACCGACATGGTCAATTCAGCCTCGCAATCCAGCAGGGCGCGGGAGATGGTCGACTTGCCCGCCCCGGAGGGCGACGACATGATCAGCATCAGCCCCCGGCGGTCGATGATCTGGTTCTTGCTCTCGTTACTCAATGTTCTGCACCTGCTCTCTGAACTGATCGATTGTCGCCTTGAGGTTGAGCCCAAGACGCGTCAGATCGACATCCGATGATTTGGAACAAAGGGTGTTCGCTTCCCGGTTCAGTTCCTGACACAGAAAATCGAGCCGCCGCCCGACCGCGCCGCCCCCGGACAGAAGTTCGCGAACCGCTTCGAGATGCGCACGCAAGCGATCAATCTCTTCGCGGATATCGGCCTTGGTCATCAGAAGCGCCGCTTCCTGCGCAAGGCGTTCCTCCGTCAGGGCGGGCACCGAGGCCAGAAGCGCCTCGACCTGCGTTTTCAATCGCGCGGTGATGGCGTCGGGCTGCGTTGCGGCGATGTTCCGCGCCCCCTCGCTCAGGCGTTCCAGTTCCGACACATGGCCGGAAAGAACCTCGGCAAGGCGCGCGCCTTCCTCGTTGCGCCCCGCTTCAAGTCGCAACAGAACTTCCTCAAGCCCCTTCATGACCGCGCTCTCAAAAGTCTTGCGCTCGTCTTCGCTCTGGCGTTCGTCCTCGACCTCGATCAAACCACGCAAGGCAAGGATGCCATCAAGGCGCGGCGGGGCGGCATCGGGCAGCTTGCCTTTCACAATGTCGAGAGCATCAGCCACCTGATCAAGCAGCGCGACGTTGACCTTGTAGCCCGATACTTCCGCCGAGCGGGTAACGTTCAATGACGCCGAAATGTTGCCCCGACGGAAACGTTCGGCGATTGCCGCGCGCACCTTCTGCTCCAGCCCATCGAATCCCGAAGGCAGGCGACACCTTGCATCCAGCCCCTTTCCGTTGACGCTTTTGACCTCCCAGGCCCATGAAGCGTCACCGTGGCTTCCCTCGGCGCGTGCGAAACCGGTCATGCTCTGGATTGCCACGTTGTCTTCCGCCTCCTGCGTTTCATGTCATGCCAAGACGCCTCGTTTATAGCCCCCCGCCTGCCATGCAACAAGCTGGACAGCCATGTGTTTCCCCCCTATCAGGATTGACATGAGAAATTCGGCCCCAAAATCCATCCTGATCACCGGCGCATCCAGTGGAATCGGTGAGGCGTTGGCCCACCTTTACGCCCAACCGGGGGTGACCCTGTTCCTTTCAGGGCGAAACAGGGAGCGTCTGGAAACCACGGCACAGGCCTGCCGTGAGAGCGGGGCTTTCGTTCAACCCGAAGTCATCGACGTTGCCGACCGGGACGCCATGGCCCGATGGATCACAGCCGCCGATGATGCAGCTCCCCTTGATCTGGTCATCGCCAACGCCGGCATCGCGTCCAATACGAGCCATCAGGCCGAATCCGCCGAGAAGATTCGCGACATCTTCGCGATCAACCTTGCAGGCGTCCTGAATACGGCGGAGCCGGCCGTCGAAAGAATGCTGTCGCGGAAAAAGGGACAGGTCGCGTTGATGTCCTCCCTGTCCGCTTTTCGCGGCATGCCGAGCGCTCCTGCCTACGCGGCATCCAAGGCGGCGGTCAAATCCTATGGCGACGGCCTGCGCGGAGCTTTGAGGGGCGATGGCATAAAGGTTTCCGTGATCTGCCCGGGTTTCGTGACCAGCCGGATCACCAAAACCAACCGCTTCCCCATGCCTTTTCTGATGGATGCCGACAAAGCCGCACAGATCATCAAGCGCGGTTTGCACCGTGAAAAGGGTCTGATCGCTTTCCCCCTTCCCACCTATCTGATCATCAAGGCCATCGCCGCCTTGCCAATGGCCCTGGGGGACCGCCTGCTGGGCGGCGCCCCCCGGAAGGAATGATCCCAGGGTCGCTTAGATAAAGGGGTCGTAGGACCACTGAAGCAAGGCTTGCCGTTGCCGCGGTCGGCAAAAGACGTTCCCCGGCGCGCAATTTGCCCGCACTTGCGCGGCATGGCGGCGGAAAGCCCGCCAGCGCTTGATCTGTTTGTCGTCGACGCCGGGAAGCCTTCGCCCCAGATAATACCGGCAGTACCACTGGAACCATCCCCTCGGGTCCGGTCCGATAATCCAGCCCTTCTGCCGCCACACGCTCAACGGCTGTCGGCTTTTGACGCCAAAGCAGTTCAGCGAAGGGTCAGGCGTCTCCGATATTTTCGCGTTGAGAAACCATTCCTCGGGGAGCTCCGCCCTGCAATCGTTGCAGTACTTCCCTTCGAAGATCCCGAGCGCAAGCATTTCCGCGGGCGTGAAGTGGGGCGTAAACCCAGGCGCGAAATCCCCACCCGCCGGCGCATCTATCCTGTACGAATAGCCGTGCTGCATACGGTCGCTCACGGTCACGATATCACCGATCGGATACATTGCCGTCCGCCTTCGACTGGCGCTGGATCTTTCGCCACGCCGCCACGTTGCGGTTGTGCTCCGCCAGCGTTCGGGCGAAGACGTGCCCTCCCGTACCATCGGCGACGAAGTAGAACTCGTTCGATTCGGCAGGATTCAGGGCCGCAGCGATGGAATCACGGCCAGGGTTGCTGATGGGTGAAGGAGGAAGTCCGTTGATACGATAGGTGTTGAACGGGGAATCGGCGCGAAGATCCGCCCGCGTCAACTCTCGCCCCAGCGTCCCGCTACCTTCGTTCAGGCCGTAGACCACCGTCGGATCCGATTGCAGGCGCATGCCTTTTCGCAGCCGGTTTACAAAGACGGCGGCAACGCGGTCGCGTTCCTCTGGAATGGCCGTTTCCTTTTCGATGATCGACGCCATGACAAGGGCTTCCCGTGGGTTTGAATAGGGAAGGCCGGGTGCGCGGGTGGCCCAAAGCTCGGCAAGCGTTTCATCCATGGCCACGGTCATGCGCCGGATCATGTCCCTGCGGCTGTCGCCATAGGAAAAGTGATAGGTTTCGGGCAACAAGGCCCCTTCCTGGGGCGTTTGCTCCAAACGATCCTGAAGGCCTTCAGTGATATCCAGAAGGTCGACGACCTGTTTCACCGTCAGACCCTCCGCCACGGTCAGGCGGCGAACCACCGTTTTACCCGAGCTTAATATCCCGGCGATGTCGCGGGCGCTGGTCCTTGGCGGAATCGCGTATTCACCTGCCCGCAGCCCGGTCTGAAGGCCGGCAACCCTGACCCCAAACCGGAAAATCAGCGGCGATTCGATCAGTCCCCTTTCTGAAAGCACGCGGGCGATATCGGTGACGCCCGCACCTTTGGGGATGATCACCACCGCCTGAGTGTGGGAAGGACCGGCGCGCACGAACTGCGCATGCCCCCACAAGACAACGCCGCCCAAGGCGGCACCCAGGGCGGCGATCAGAAACATGAAAACGTAAAGGGCCCGCCTCATCGTGCGTCAGCCCCACCTTGTCCGCTGTCAGACGGCCTTGATGATGAGGGACGCATTTGTCCCGCCGAAGCCGAATGAATTGGAGAGAGCCGCACGGACCTTCCTTTCCTTGGCATGGATCGGTACGAGGTCGATATCGCAGCCCTCGTCCGGGTCCTCAAGGTTCAGAGTCGGTGGCACGACGCCGTTCTTGACCGCGAGAATCGAGAAAATCGCCTCAACGGAACCGGCGGCGCCCAGAAGATGGCCAATCGCAGATTTCGTCGAAGACATCGAAATGTCGTTCACCGCATCGCCAAACGCCCGTTTGACGGCGCCCAGCTCGATTACGTCCGCCATGGTCGACGTGCCATGCGCGTTGACGTAGTCGATATCCTCGGGATTCATGCCGGCGCGTTTCATCGCGGCGCGCATGCAGCGATAGGCGCCATCGCCGTCCGGCGTCGGTGCGGTGATGTGGTAGGCATCGCCGGTCAGACCATAGCCAACGATCTCGGCATAGATCTTCGCGCCACGCTTTTTGGCATGCTCGTATTCCTCAAGCACGACAATCCCCGCGCCCTCGCCCATGACGAACCCGTCACGACCGCGATCCCAGGGACGCGACGCCTTTTCAGGCGTCTCGTTATAGCTGGTCGACAGGGCCTTCGCCTGGGCGAAGCCGGCTATTCCAAGTCGGCAGGCGGCCGCCTCGGCCCCACCCGCGATCATCACGTCGGCATCGTCCCACATGATCAGGCGCGCCGCGTCGCCAATGGCATGGGCGCCGGACGAACAGGCCGTCACAACGGCGTGGTTCGGCCCTTTATAGCCGTGCTTGATGGAAACCTGCCCCGAAACAAGATTGATCAGGCTGGACGGGATAAAGAAGGGGCTTAACCGCCGGGGGCCGCCGCCGCTTTCGGTATCGACCGTCAGGGACGCCCGTGCAATTTCCGGCAACCCGCCGATGCCCGAACCGATAAGAACGCCGGTCCTGCATTTCTGGTCTTCGGATTGCGGATCCCAGCCGGAATCCTTGATCGCCTCGTCAGCGGCGCCAATGCCGTAAATGATGAACCGGTCCATGCGACGCTGTTCCTTGGGAGGAACATGGTTGTCGGGATTGAACTGTCCCGGCCCATCGCCTTGGGGAACCTCGCCCGCAATCTTGGCTGGCAGGTCCGAAACATCGAACATCGTAATGGGTCCGATCCCGGATTCCCCGTTGATCAGACGCTTCCAACTGGTCTCGACACCGCACCCAAGCGGTGTGACAAGACCGATTCCGGTTACAACAACCCTTCTCATGGCATTCCGAGTCTGGCTTCTAAACGATCACTAATCAAGTCCCCGGTAAAGACACGCGACCCCGTGACGCAACAACGCCACGGGGACCAGTCATTCCGGTATCCAACCCGTTTCAAGGAAACGGTTATCAGGAGTTCTTTTCGATAAACTCGATCGCGTCTTTTACGGTCAGAATCTTTTCCGCCGCGTCATCGGGGATCTCGCAACCGAATTCCTCCTCGAACGCCATAACCAGTTCGACGGTATCCAGGCTGTCTGCGCCCAGATCGTCAATGAAACTGGCGTTTTCCGTAACCTTGGACTCTTCGACTCCAAGATGCTCTACGACGATTTTCTTAACGCGCTCGGCGACGTCACTCATTCCCCAATTCCTTCGGATGATAAACTGCGATTTAAACAAAAGGGTTGTAACGAACTAACGGGCATTCGCCCGCCCCCACGGGGCTTCACGCAGACTTTCACAAAACATCACTGGAAAGCACAGCGTCAGGTTTCCTAACACACTTTTTTTGCCATTTCCAGAGCGTGGATCGTCCAAAAATCGCACCCCGGACTGGCGGGCCATCTAGATCATAGCCATGCCGCCGTTAACATGAAGCGTCTGCCCGGTAACGTAGGCGGCTTCGTCGCTGGCGAGAAAAACCGTGCATGCGGCAATGTCCTCGGGCGTTCCCATCCGCCCGGCGGGAATCGCCTCCATCAATTTTTCCTTCTGGGCGTCGTTCAGGGCGTCCGTCATCGGCGTCGCGATATACCCTGGGGCGACGCAGTTCACCGTGATCCCCCGTGATGCGACCTCCTGGGCCAGAGCCTTGGTCATACCCGTCGTGCCGGCCTTTGATGCCGCATAGTTGGCCTGACCCGGGTTGCCCGTCGTGCCGACGATCGAGGTGATGTTGATGATCCGCCCGAAACGCTGCTTCATCATCCCTTTCATGCAACCGCGGGCAAGGCGGAACCCCGCCGTAAGGTTGACATCAATGACGACCTGCCAGTCCTCGTCCTTCATCCGCATCGCCAGTGTGTCGCGGGTCAACCCGGCGTTGTTCACCAGAACATCGATACCGCCCATGGCCGCCTCGGCATCCTTCGGAAGCTGCTCTACCGCCGCCGCATCGGACAGATCGCAAGGCAGGACATGAACCCGCCCCCCCAGTTCGGCGGCCAGTGAATCGAGCGCCTCGCGACGGGTTCCCGATATGGCGACCACGGCGCCAAGCCCATGCAGGGCGCGGACGATACCGCCGCCAATTCCTCCGCTGGCTCCGGTTACCAGCGCACGCTTTCCACTCAGATCGAACATGACGTCAACTCCTCACCCGAAAACCCGTGCGCGCGCCCGTTCCGGGCAGCGCGACGGCAAACCGTCACAAGGTTTTAAGAAAAGATTCTATATCCTGCGGGCCCTGGACCGAAACGGACTCCAGCTCCTTGTCAATCCGCCGCGCAAGGCCGCTAAGCACCTTGCCGGCGCCAATTTCGACAAGCGTATCCACGCCTTCCGAACGCAGTTGCATGACACTTTCCCGCCAACGAACCATGCCGGTCACCTGTTCGACAAGCAGGCGGCGGATTTCAGAGGGGTCATGAGTCGCGGCCGCCGTGACGTTGGCGATCAACGGAACGACCGGGGTCGT
>JAPHTL010000017.1 GCA_026193355.1 Rhodospirillales bacterium | reverse complement strand
GAGGGCCGCCTGCCCGACAGCCTGCTTGCGTGCATCGGCGGCGGGTCAAACGCCCTGGGGCTGTTTCACCCCTTCCTCGACGATCCCGACATCCGCATCATCGGCGTCGAGGCCGCGGGCAAGGGGATCGAGACAGGCGAACACGCCGCATCCCTTTCGGCCGGACGGCCGGGCGTGTTGCACGGCAACCGCACCTACCTTTTGCAGGACGAGGACGGCCAGATCGAAGAGGCGCATTCCATTTCCGCCGGGCTGGATTACCCCGGCATCGGACCGGAACATTCGTGGCTACATGACATCGGTCGCGTCGAATATGTATCCATTACCGATGACGAGGCGCTGGACGCGTTCCGCCGCTGTTCACGGCTGGAGGGCATCATCCCGGCGCTGGAATCCTCGCACGCCATCGCGCACGCCATGAAGATGGCCCCCACCCTGCCCCGCGACCACATCATGGTCATCAACCTGTCGGGCCGGGGCGACAAGGATTTGAACACGGTGGCCGCCATCGACGGGGTAACACTGTGAGCGCCCCCGAAACCCGCCTCAAGCGCCGATTCGCCGAACTGAAGGCCGCCAACCGCGCCGCCTTCGTCGCCTTCATCACGGCGGGCGATCCCGATGCCGAGACCTCCGCCGCCATCCTGGCGGGCCTGCCCGGGGCCGGGGCCGATGTGATCGAACTGGGCATGCCGTTTTCCGACCCCATGGCCGACGGTCCGGCGATTCAGTATTCATCGCAGCGCGCGCTGGCGTCCGGCATGACGCTGCGCAAGACGCTGGCCATGGTGCGCGATTTTCGCCGCACCGACGATGCAACCCCCATCGTTTTGATGGGTTACTACAACCCGATCTACAGCTATGGCGTCGATGCCTTCGTGAAAGACGCGAAAGAGGCCGGCGTCGATGGATTGATCGTCGTCGACCTGCCGCCCGAAGAGGATTCCGAGCTGGCCGCCCCGGCGCGCGCGGGCGGTATTGACTTCATCTATCTGACGACGCCGACCACCGATGATGCGCGCCTGCCGAAGGTCGTCGGCAACGCCAGTGGCTTTGTCTATTATGTCTCGGTGACCGGTGTCACTGGCGGGGCTTCGGCCACGCAGGACGCGGTGGTCGAAGCCGTGGCGCGGTTGCGCCGCCATACCGACCTGCCCGTCGCCGTGGGCTTTGGCATCAAGACGCCAGAACATGCCGCGTCCGTGGCCCGTGTGGCGGATGCCGCGGTGGTTGGTTCGGCGCTCGTCAATCTTGTCGAGTCCAACCGCGATGATAACGGCAAGGCGAAACCAGGACTGGTCGAGGCGGTCCTCGGACTGGCCCGCAAACTGGCCGAAGGCGTGCACAGCGCACGTGAACAGGGAGAGACCCGATGAACTGGCTGACCAATTTCGTCCGACCCAAGATCCGCGGCCTCGTCAAGCAACGCGACCTGCCGGACAATCTTTGGGAAAAATGCCCGGCGTGTTCGCAGATGGCTTTCCATCGTGAACTGGACGCCAACCTGCGCGTCTGTCCCCATTGCGGCCATCACCTGCGCCTGTCGGCCAAGCAACGCATGGATATGCTGTTCGATGACGAAGCCTACAAGCGCATCGAACTGCCCGAAACCCCGGTCGATCCCCTGAAGTTCAAGGATCGCCGCAAGTACGCCGACCGCCTGAAGGAAACGCAGGCCAAGCTGAACGAAAAGGATGCCATCCAGGTGGCGCACGGAACCATCGGGGGCGTCCCCGCCGTGGTCGCCGCCTTTGACTTCCAGTTCATGGGCGGATCCATGGGCATCGCGGTGGGCGAGGGCATTGTCGCCGCCGCGCGCCTTGCCGTCGTGCAGGATGCCGCCCTGATCATCGTGCCGTCATCGGGCGGCGCACGCATGCAGGAAGGCATCCTGTCGCTGATGCAGATGGCGCGCACCACGGTCGCCATCGACGAGGTGCGCGAGGCCCGCCTGCCCTATATCGCCGTCCTTGCCGACCCGACAACGGGCGGCGTTTCGGCATCGTTCGCCATGCTCGGCGATATCGCCATCGCTGAACCCGGCGCCATCATCGGATTCGCAGGCGCACGAGTCATTGAACAGACCATTCGTGAAAAGCTGCCCGAAGGCTTCCAGCGCGCCGAATACCTTCTGGAACACGGCATGATCGACATGGTGGTCAAGCGCAAGGACCTGCGCAACACGCTGGCCCGCGTTCTCGACCTGCTGCGCAACCGCGGTCCGGCCGGGGAACTGGTGCCGCTTCCGCCGCTTGGACTGGAACGCAAGCGTGAATTCACCGTCGAGGAGGCGAGCGCTGAATAGCGATGCCGTTCTCGATCGCCTGACGCGCCTTCACCCCAAGTCCATCGACCTTTCCCTTGGGCGGATCGAGACCCTGTTGCGGCGTCTCGGCAATCCGCATGAAAGCCTGCCGCCCGTCATCCATGTCGCAGGCACCAACGGCAAGGGGTCCCTCGTCGCCTTCCTGCGGGCCTTTCACGAAGCAGCGGGGAGACGGGTGCATGTCTATACCTCACCCCATCTGGTGCGCTTCGCCGAACGTATCCGCATCGCCGGAATCTTGATTGACGAGGCCGCGCTGGTCGCGTTGCTTGAGGAATGCGAAACCGCCAGCGGCGAAGATCCGATCACCTTCTTCGAAGTCACAACGGCCGCCGCCTTCCTCGCTTTTTCCCGAAGCCCGGCCGACGTCTGCATTCTGGAGACCGGGCTGGGCGGCAGGCTGGACGCCACCAACGTCATCGCAAAACCGGCGCTGACCGCCATTACGCCCGTATCGATGGACCACCAGGATTATCTGGGCGACACGCTTGCCGCCATCGCGGGCGAGAAGGCCGG
>JAPHTL010000003.1 GCA_026193355.1 Rhodospirillales bacterium | reverse complement strand
GGCCTGCTTGCCGGGACCCTCGCCGTGGCCGGAGAGAAGTTGCTGGAGAAACGCGGATGACGGCGGACGTTTCCTTCATCTGGGCCGCCTTCGCGGTGGGGGCCGTGGTCACCTACGGTTGCCGTTTTTTCGGTGTGCTGGCCGCCGGTCGAATCAATCGGCAAGGTCTGCTTTATCGCTGGATGGAAGCGGTGGCCTATGCGCTGCTGGCGGCCCTGATCGCGCGCATGCTGATCCTGCCGCTGGGCCCCGCAGAAGGGGTGCCGCTGACCTTTCGCATGGCGGCCGTGGCGGCCGGAATGGCAGCCTTCGCCATAACCGGAAAAAACGTCCTTGCCGGAACACTGGTTGCAACCTCCGTCCTGATTGCGGCGATTGTAATTTTCTGAACCTTGCGGCCTTAACAATCCTTGAATTCCAAGGGCTGCAGCAGTAATGTCCGCCGTCTCAACTTACCGGTGCCGCCGATCTGGTTTTCCAGGCGCGCGACCCCGCCTCTGGGGTTCATGGACGATGTGGTTATCACGGTCTGTTATTGTCGGCCTGACCGCCGTTTTCCTTTTTTCCGCCGGGCCATCGATCGCACAGGACGACGCTGCACCGCCACAGCCCAAAGCCGCCGCAAAAAAACCGCTGGCGAAGCCGAAGGCTACGAGCCAAAAGACAGGGTCAGGTTGCACATGGCTGGGCAAAAGGGTGATCCAGGCGCTGTTGCGTGACGACATCGTGGCGGCCGGGGATTTTCACAACATGTTCAAGGCGTTCTCCTGCGCCACAGTCCCTCTGGAAAAGGCCTTCGATTGCGTGGCCGAATCCGGCGTGCCGGAAACGGCGGTAGCGATGCGTGAGCGGATTGACGCCTGCTGGGATGACCCGGCAAGCGCCGCAGCGCGGAACGCGGCAGCGACGGTCAAAAACCTCGCCGCACCCGTCAAGAAACCCGAAGCCACCAAACCCTGACCGGCAAAAAGCGGGACGGGTTCGTTCGCGCCTGGGAAGCGGGGCAATGAAAAACATTCTTATCGCGGCCGCGATAGCGAGCACCCTCCACGCAGGAGGATGGTTCCTGGCGCGCGAAAGCACCGATGCGGCGACCGCCAGCAACATCATCGAATCCATGTCCTATACGGCCGGACCGCCCGAGACCCTGGGCCAGCCGATGGATGAGCGGAATCGCGAGCGCATCGCGCGTGACCTGTCGATCATGGCCGGCTACACCAGCGCGGTGCGGCTGTACGGCGCGGGCGGCATGAACGCCGACATCCCCGAAATTGCCGCGCAGAACGGCCTGGCCGTCGTGGCCGGCGCGTGGATCAGCGCCGATGCGAAGCTGAACGAAAGCGAGGTCGAGGCCATCATCCGCATGGCGAACCGTCACAGCAACGTCCGCTCGGTGATCGTCGGCAACGAAACCATCCTGCGCGAGGAGCTGAAACCCGATGAACTGATCGCGCAGATCCGCGCGGTGCGCCGCAAGGTGAAAAAGGCGGTCAGCACGGGGGAAACCTGGGACATCTGGTTGAAACACCCCGAACTGGTCCGCGAGGTCGACTTCATCGCCGCCCATATCCTTCCCTACTGGGAAGGCATCAAGGCGAAGGAGGCGGTGGAGTACGCGCTCGGCCGCTACGAGGCCCTGCGCGCCGCCTATCCCGGCAAGCGGGTGGTCGTCGCCGAATTCGGCTGGCCGAGTCGCGGTTACAACCTGCGCGACGCCGACACCGGACCGCTTCTTCAGGCGGAAATCATCCGCAACTTCGTATCCGCCGCCGCCGAACGGGATATTGCGTTCAACATCATCGAAGCTTTCGACCAGCCGTGGAAAACGCGGGAAGGAAGCGTTGGCGCCTATTGGGGAATTCTCACCGCCGACGGCAAACCGAAATTCCCCCTTGAAGGCACCGTTCAGGAGAGCATGTTCTTCCAGCACCTCGCCCTGGCGCTGTCCATCGGCGCGCTGATCACCGTGGGTGGTTTTTTCTGGTTGCGGCCCACCTTCCTGCACGCGCTGGCCGTGGCCATCGCCGCCAACACCCTGTCCGCTGGCGTTGCGATGGCCGCCATGTACCCGGTGGAGAACTACCTCAACGTCGGCTCTTCCATCGCCTGGGTTCTCGGCTTCCTTCTGATGATACCGCTGACCGCGATGACGCTGGTCAAGGTCAACGAGGTCGCCGAGGTCACGCTTGGCAGGCAACCGACACGCCTTGT
>JAPHTL010000236.1 GCA_026193355.1 Rhodospirillales bacterium | reverse complement strand
GTCGTGGGAAAGGCTCGGCACCATATGTCGAACCTCCTCCACCTGCTTCGGATCAATGCGGGCAAGGGTTATCCCCGGCGATTCTCCGCCGTCGGCCAGAACTTCGCCCCAGGGATCGACGATCAGGGAATGACCGAATGTCTTCCGGCCTTCGGCATGTTCACCGCACTGGGCGGGGGCGAAGACAAAGCAGCCGTTCTCGATCGCGCGCGCGCGCAGAAGCGTATGCCAGTGCGCCCGCCCCGTCGGTACCGTAAAGGCCGCAGGTATGGACAGAAAATCGGCCCCGCCACGCGCCAGCGCCCGGTAAAGGTGCGGGAACCGCAGGTCGTAACAGACCGTCATGCCCAGACGCCCCCAGGGCGTATCGGCAATCACGGCGCTGCCGCCGGGGGCAACGCGGGTTGATTCGCGATAGCTTTCGCCCCCCGCAAGATCAACATCGAAAAGATGGATCTTGTCGTAGCGCCCGGCGATTTCACCGTCGCTGTCGATCAGAAGGGAGCGATTGAACACGCGCGGCTTGCCGTCCTCCCCCTCACCGGCGGGAACGGCGATGGAGCCGCCCAGGAGCCATGCGCCGGTTTCCCGCGCAACCGAGCGGAACATGGCGACGGCGGGATGGGTTTCCTCAGGCGCAGCCTTCTCGATCAGCTTTTCGTGGTTTGGCTCCAGAAGACAGGCGTTCTCCGGCAGGCAAATGAGGTCCGCGCCTTGTGACCGCGCATCGCGGATCAGCGCTTCAGCCGCCTCAATATTCGGGGCGTAATCGCGCGCCGCGGTTAGTTGGATACAGGCGACGGTGAACGGGGAGGTCATCCTGGTTGTCAGGCCTCCTGACCAAGCATCTTGTCGAGTGCGCCATCGAAGTCCAGTTCAAAGAGGTCATCACAGCCGCCGACATGAGCATCGTTTATGAAGATTTGCGGCACGGAGGTCCGCCCATTGGCGCGTTCGCTCATCTTCTGGCGCTCCGCCGCCTTGGCTGTAACATCATATTCGATAAAATCGACGCCCTTTTTCGCCAGAAGCTTTTTCGCCCGGTAGCAGTACGGGCACAGCCCGCTTGTATAGATCTCCACCTTCGCCATGGTCTGGTCTGTCCTCTTTCGTCAGGTCCCTCAGCAGGACGGAAATATCCCCGCCCCTTGATTAATCCGTCCGAACGACGCGGGCAAGGGTGATGACATCCACCCCTTCCGCCCCACCGCGGCGCATAACCTTTGCGCAGGCCGAAACGGTCGTTCCTGTCGTCATCACATCGTCCACCAGCAGAACCCGCTTGCCTGAAACATCGCCCTGACGACGCAAGTCAATCGCGCCGCCCAGCACCCGCCGGCGCGCATCAGGGGACATACGGCCAAGCGGTGGCGTCCGACGATGACGCACAAGAAGATCCGGAATGACCGGCAGGCCGCTCAAACCGCCAAGGGCATGGGCCAGCAACGCAGCCTGGTTGTAGCGGCGGCGAAACAGCCGCGACCAATGGAGCGGCACGGGAACGATCAGGTCCGCCGTATCGAGCAAATCACCACCAGCCCGCGCCATCCATTCGGCGAAGGCGGGGGCGTGCTCCGTGGCGTCGCCGTGCTTGAATCCAAGGATCATGGGCCGCGCCGCCGCGTCGTAGCGGAATACCGCCCGCGCACGATCGAACGCCGGGCGGTGCGCTATGCAGCCCCCGCAAAGAACGGCCCCTTCCAGCGGAAGATCGAACGGCAGACCGCAGGCATCGCAGTACGGCTCTGCAATGAAAGACACCGCCGACCAGCAGGACGCACACAGGGTCCCCGCGGCAACCACCGGCGCGCGGCAGTTCATGCACTGTGGCGGGAACAGAATATCAAGCGCAGCCCCCGCCAACTGGCGCAGGGCCGCACGATTGCTTTCAAAGCCTTCCATCCCCACCAGTGAATGGAAGGGAAAGGCACTCTGTCAACAGTGATGCGTGTCGTTTGGCTTTGCCTGCTTCTTTGTTTTGGTCATAGTGCGGTCCATGAGCGATGTTCCAGTCATCTTCGACCGCCGCAGCGTAAGGCGTCACCGCGACCGGGCGGCGACGACGCTTGCCGAACACGATTTTCTGTTCCGCGAGGTTGCGGAACGACTGGCGGACAGGTTGGACGACGTCAAACGGACGTTTCCGTTGGCCCTTGACCTTGGGTGCCATGGCGGCATCCTTGCCGAAACGCTGGCCGGGCGGGGCGGGATCAAAACCCTGATCCAGAGCGACCTGTCGGAAGGCATGGCCCGGCGCGCAGGCAATCTTGCCGTCGCCGCGGATGAGGAAGCCCTACCCTTCGCCGAGGGTCGCTTCGACCTGGTCATGAGTTGCCTGTCACTTCACTGGGTCAACGACCTGCCCGGCACGCTGTTGCAGATCCGTCGTATCCTGAAACCCGACGGCCTGTTTCTTGCCGCCCTGTTCGGTGGGGGAACACTGAAGGAATTGCGCGCATCCCTTACCGATGCGGAACTGGCCATCGAGAGCGGCGCAGGTGTGCGGATATCGCCCTTCGCCGATGTCCGCGATGCGGGCGCATTGCTGCAACGCGCCGGGTTCGCCCTGCCTGTGGTCGACAGCGACGACATCACCGTCAGCTATTCCGATGCCCTGCGCCTGATGGCCGACCTGCGCGGCATGGGCGAAAGCAACGCCGTTGCCATGCGCCGAAAGAGCTTCACACGCCGAGCAACCATGATGGAGGCGGTGCGACTATATCACGAGAGGCTCGCCTCAACCGCAGGGGAAACGACAGGGCGCATACCGGCAACATTTCAGGTGCTGCATATGACCGCCTGGTCGCCGGATCCATCCCAGCAGCAACCCATGAAACCGGGAAGCGGAGAAATCGACCTGTCTGAAGCGCTGGAATGAAGTATCCAGATGACAGATGATCGTAAAAGTGAAACGATGCCACAGAATTTCAACCATCGAAGCCCCTTGCCGGTGTAGGCAGTGACATCGTGAAACGTTCCTTTACCCAGGTGCTTCTGGAAACCGGAAACGGGGAGCCAACCCTGCGCGGTACCGTCTGGCAGATGGGTAACAAGAGAATCGACGATGAACACGTCGGGTTGATCCTTCTTCTGGAAGATCTTTCTCAAGCCATAGAGAACCATGCCGATACCGCGGCCTTGAGTCGACAACTCGACATGGTGGTTGAGGCGCATCGGGAACATTTCGCAAACGAGGAAAAATTCCTCCGTAACGCCGGATATGGCGACCTGGAAAGACACGCACAGGAACACGTTCGCCTTATGAAGGTTATTGCAGAAGCGGCGCGGGCAATTTCCGGGATGAAAAATCGGGTTCAGATGATCGGCACCATCCATGAACTCGATCACGCCCTTCTCAATCACATGATCGAATACGACATGCGCTACAAGGCGTTCATTCAGGATGCCGGCATTTGCGATTACGATGTCTGGGACCGTACTCCGCCAAACCAGCCGAACTTCTGACAACCGCCCTTGCGATAACGGGGATGGAACACTAGGTTCCAACCCATGCAATTTTCCGACCCCCTGATCCGCGGCTCCCTGGTCAAGCGATACAAACGATTCCTGACCGACGTCATGCTCGACGACGGAAGCGTTGTCGTTGCGCATTGCGCCAATTCCGGATCAATGCTGAGCGTCAACACGCCGGGAGCCGAGGTATGGCTGTCGCCCGCGCGCAATCCCGAACGCAAGCTCCGCTACACCTGGGAAATGATCCGCATCGGCGAAACCCTTGTCGGCATCAACACCGCGCTGCCCAACGGGTTGGTGGCCGATGCCATCGCCGATGGAACGATCACCGAGCTGGCCGGGTATGCCTCCATCCGGCGCGAGGTGAAATACGGGAAGAATTCGCGCATCGACATCTTGCTGGAAGGCGACGGAGACGCCAAATGCTACGTCGAGGTAAAGAACGTCACCATGCGGCGAGACGGCGCGACAGCCGCCGAGTTTCCCGACGCTGTGACGACGCGGGGGGCCAAGCACCTTGAGGAACTGGCTGACATGGTGGCCGAAGGTCATCGCGCGGTCATGGTGTATCTGGTGCAGCGCGAGGATTGCGATCGCGTCACCATCGCCGGCGACATCGATCCTGGCTACCTTGAGGCATTGAAAAAGGCCAAAAAACGGGGGGTTGAGGCGCTGGCCTAC
>JAPHTL010000126.1 GCA_026193355.1 Rhodospirillales bacterium | reverse complement strand
CGCAGGTCGAGCGCCAGAATGAACATGAAGTAGAGCGGGTTGAGAAACACCAGGCCGATGGCCACGGCCCTCGGCAGTTCTGCGGTCAGCACAAACCCGAGGATGGTGCCGGAAAAACTGGCCGTCCACATCATCAGGGCGAAGGCGACGTAATAAGCCGTGCGTACAGGCTGGATCATGCGCGGGCAACGCATCATGGCGAAAACCCAGGGCGTGATGACCACGATGGCGGCAAGGCTGAAGTCGCTCCAGCGAAAACGGGGTTGCGCGTCGTCGTGCAGGACGGGCAGCAGGGTGACGACCATGGGCAACAGCCGGATGTTGGTCAGCAGCACGGCCAGACCAATGGCCATCAGTGAAGCGCCGATTCCCAACATCTCGACCACCACGATCTGGCCGGGCAGCGCCCAAGCCGAGAAAGTGGAAAACAGGCCATGCTGAAGGGTTAGTCCCGATTCACGGATCAGCGCACCGAAGCCGAAGTAACTGGCAAAAATGCCGATGGCGGGCGCACCCGCCGCATCGCGCATGGCCAGAAGGGCCGCTTCGCGCCGGGTCTGCGGATCGGGATTGGTTGAAGCGTTCATTCAGTCGCCGGAGGGTTTGCCGATGGGGCGAACAGATTGGAGCAAGGCCAGCAGGGCTTCGTCGCGTTCCACGCCCAGTTCCACGATCGAGCGGCCATCGGCCTCATCGGCGATGCCTTCGATGATCCTTTCGCAAACCTTTGCATCCAGCGTCGGGGTCCCCAGATCCTTCCAGCGTTCGACCTGACTGGGACCAAGGTGCTTCAGGTAATGGGCGATCCCACCTTCGCCGCCACCCAGGTGATAGGTCATGTGCGGTCCCATGATCGCCCAGCGCATGCCGGGGCCGTGGGTAAGGGCCGCGTCGATGTCGGCGACGCTGGCAACGTCCTCGGCCACCAGATTGACGGCCTCGCGCCACAGGGCGGCGGTCAGGCGGTTGGCGATATGCCCCTTCATTTCGCGGCGCAGGCGGACGGGTTTTTTTCCGATGCGGGTGTAGAACCCGACCGCCCAGTCGACGGCATGCTCGGCGTCCGCGCCCCCGGCCACCAGTTCGACCAGCGGGACGATGTGGGGTGGATTGAAGGGGTGCGCCGTGATGACCCGCTCGGGGTGGCGGCAACGGACCTTCATGCGACTGACCAGCAGCGACGACGTGCTGGTGGCGATCACTACTTCGGGTGGTGCGACGGCATCGATCCGCGCCAGGAGGCCGATTTTCAGATCTTCGTTTTCGGGCGCGTTCTCCTGCACGAACTGGGCATCGGCCACGGCCTCTTCGGGGGTGGCGCAAAACCGCACACGGCTCTTGTCCGCGGCGGGCGAAAGGCCCAGTTGTTCAAGGGCCGGCCATGCAGCCTCGATCAGGGTATGTAGCCTTTCTTCGGCGTCTGGCGCGGGATCGGACGCCGTGACCGCCATGCCACGGGCAAGAAAATAGGCCGCCCAGCTGGCGCCGACCGTGCCGGTTCCAATGATGGCGATGCGTTGAACGGAAGCGGGATCTGGTCGTTTCATTGAACTCTCCGATAAAAAACCACTTCATCGCATTCGCCAACGCCTCGCAAGCGCAATGCGATGCGCTACTCCCGTATGGTGAAAAACTGTAAAAAATAAAAAAACACCCACACTTTAACGGAGAATTGAGTTGATCGACCCAATGGTTTTCCGCATGTTACAGGCTTCTCGACCATAAAGAATGGCGCGAAGAGTCAACATTCTGGTCTATGACGAAATTTTACAGGGAGACTTCGAAATGCCCATTCAAAAAGGCAAACGGACAGTTTTGAAGATGCTGGTGGCGGCCGCTGTTGTCGGTGCGTCACTGGGCGGACAGGCCTTCGCCGCCGACAAGAAAGAGACCCGCTCCTACGTTCTAGCCACGGCAACGACGGGCGGCACCTACTACCCGGTTGGCGTCGCCATCGCCACCCTGATGAAGGTGAAGCTGGAGCCGAAGCACAAGATTTCCATGTCGGCCATCAGCTCCGCCGGATCGGGCGAGAACGTCAAGATGATCCGCGAGAAGGAGGCCGATTTCGCCATCCTCATGGGCCTCTTCGGTTCGTGGGCGTGGAACGGCACTGGCCAGCTCAAGGAAAGCGGCAAGCAGGAACACCTGCGTTCGGTCACCATGCTGTGGCAGAACGTCGAGCACTTCATCGTTGGCGCGGATGACGCCAAAACCGGCACCATTGATGACCTCAAGGGTATGAAGGGCAAGAAGTTCTCCATCGGCAAGCGCAACTCGGGCACCGAGGGTTCCGGCCGGACCATTCTTGCTGGCCTCGGCATTGATGCCGACACCCATTTCGACATCGCCTACATGGGCTACGGCCCCAGCGCCGACGCCATGCGCAACGGCAACGTCGCTGGCGTCAATCTGCCCGCGGGCGTTCCGGTTGGTGCGGTGACGCAGCTTCTGGCCGCCGAAGGCGACAAGGCTCGTATCCTCGACTTCAATGACGACCAGATGGCGCGCGCCAATACAGGCACGGATCTGTGGACTCGCTATGTGATCCCGGCCAATACCTATCCGGGTCAGGCGAAGGATGTGAATACCATCGCACAGCCGAACTTCCTTGGCGTTCACAAGGACGTTCCGGAGGAGGACGTCTACATGATCACCAAGGCGATCTATGAAAACCTTGCGTTCCTCAACGGCATCCACAAGGCGACTTCGGTGATGAAGCTTGAGAGCGCCATTGGCGGCCTTCCGGCCCCGCTGCATCCCGGTGCGGCGCGGTACTACAAGGAAGCTGGCCTCACCATTCCCGATCGTCTGATCGCGAAGTAAGGCCGACACGTTTCAGACCGGCGTCCGCCAGGCGGACGCCGGTTCCTTGTTTAGCCCAGTTGCGATTGATGGAACGCCATGCAGACGGAAAACCCCAGCGTCAAGAATGTTGACGACGAGGCAGCGGACGATCACGTCCGCAGCGAAGATTCGATTCTGGGCAAGGCGCTTTTCTGGATCGGCGTGACCATCGCCTTGGCGCATATCTATTTCAACACCCTGGGCACCCTGTCGGAAAACTGGGTGTCGGCGATTCATTTCGGGGGCTTTGGCCTTCTGTGCGCGTTGCGCTTTCCCATGTTCCGCGCGGCGCGAAAGAGCAGCGCCATGCTCGTCCTCGATATTGTTCTCGGGCTGCTTGCGCTTGCTTCTGCCCTCTACATGATCCTTGCGGAAGACGCGCTCTATAACCGTGGTGTCCATTTCAACTGGATGGACTGGTCTGCCGCTGTGATCGCCATCCTGCTGGCCATCGAATTCACCCGCCGCACGACGGGCCTGATCATTCCCGTCCTGATCATTCTGGCGTTGACCTATTCTTTCTGGTGGGGCAAGCACATTGACGGCATGTTCAGCTTCGCTGGCCTGTCGGTGGAAACCATCCTGTTCCGCAGTTACTTCGGCGGCGATGGCATGTTCGGGATGATCGCCCGGATCTCGTCGACCTATATCTTCATGTTCATTCTTTTCGGCGCATTCCTCATACGTTCCGGGGCCGGTGAATTCGTCATCGATTTCGCCCGCGCCATCGCCGGGCGTTTCACCGGCGGTCAGGGTTTCGTCGCGGTGATGGGGTCCGGCCTGATGGGAACGATCTCCGGTTCCGCCGTGGCCAATACGGTGTCAACGGGCGTCATCACAATTCCGCTGATGAAGCGCGCGGGCTTTCCGCCCCGTTTCGCGGCAGGCGTCGAGGCGGCGGCGTCCACGGGGGGGCAATTGATGCCGCCGATCATGGGGGCGGGCGCTTTCGTTATGGCCAGCTATACCCAGGTCCCCTACACCGAGATCATCGCCGTCGCGGCCCTTCCTGCGCTGATGTATTTCCTGTCCGTCGGATTTTGGGTCCGCATCGAGGCAAAGCGCATGGGCGTTGCTGTTCTCGACAAGGATGTACCCAGAATGGCGGACGTCTTTCGTCGCGGCGGCCCGTCCTTCCTGATTCCGATCACCATCCTGATCGGACTTCTGGCGTCTGGTTTCACGCCGACCTATGCGGCGGGAATCGGTATTGTCGCGGTGGTTGCGGCATCGTGGCTGACGCCGCATCGGATGGGTCCGCGCGCCGTTCTCGAAGCCCTGGCCCTTGGCGCCAGGAACATGATCCCGACGGCCGTCCTGCTGGTCGCCGTGGGGCTGATCGTCAACATCATCGCAACCACCGGCATCGGCAATACGTTCTCGCTGATGATCAGCGACTGGGCGGGCGGTAGCCTGATTATCAGCATCATTCTGATCGGACTGGCGTCGCTGGTGCTGGGCATGGGCTTGCCGGTGACGGCGGCCTATATCGTTCTGGGTACCCTGTCAGCCCCGGCGCTCTACGACCTGATTGCGCAGCGCGACCTGATCGAGGCGCTGACGAACGGGCAGATCGCCGAAAGCGCAAAGGTCATGTTCATGCTGTTCGCGCCTGAAAGGATGGCGGAGATCGGTTTGCCGATGTCGCAAGAGGCGGCCACTTCTCTGGTTGCCCTGGTTCCGCCTGAAAACCTGCGCGCGGTCATTGAATCAGGGCTCTCCCCTGCGGTGCTGACCGCCGCGCTGTTGTCGGCGCATATGATCATCTTCTGGCTTTCACAGGACAGCAACGTCACGCCGCCGGTCTGCCTTGCGGCCTTCGCCGCCGCCGCCATCGCCGGAACACCGCCGATGCGAACGGGCCTGACGGCATGGAAGGTCAGCAAGGCGCTCTATGTCATGCCGGTGCTATTCGCCTACACGCCGTTCCTCTATGGGGACTACGTTGTCGCCTTCAAGATCTTCGCTTTTGGCTCCGTCGGGCTTTACGCCCTGACCGCCGCCATCGACGGGCATCTGGAAGCCTCGTTGTCGTGGTTTGCGCGGGCCGTTCTGCTGGCCGGCGGCGTCGCGCTCCTGTGGCCGGATCCGGGTTACCTGATCGCCGAAGCGGGGCTGATCGCCTTCCTTGCGATCTTTATCCCCAACGTGATCCGCGATCGCAGGGAACAGGCGTCGCCATCGAACACATCAACCGTCAGATAAGGATTATCACCAATGGATCTCGGGCTTGCGGGAAAGAAGGCGCTGGTCTGCGCCGCGTCGAAGGGCCTGGGCAAGGCTTGCGCCCTGTCCCTGGCGAAAGAAGGCGTCGACGTGACGATTGTCGCGCGGACGGCTGCGACGCTTGAACAGACTGCGGCGGAAATCAGGGTGGCGACGGGCGTTTCGGTAACCGCTGTTGCAACCGACATCACCACCGACGAAGGGCGCGCCGCGGCGTTGGCGGCCTGTCCGCAGCCCGATATCCTGGTCAACAACGCGGGCGGTCCTCCGCCCGGCGATTTCAGGGACTGGGATCGCGATGACTGGATCAAGGCCATCGACGCCAATATGTTGACCGGAATTTTCCTGATCAAGTCGACCGTGGATGGCATGATCGACCGGAAGTTCGGGCGTATCGTCAATATCACGTCCAGCGCTGTGAAGGCGCCCATCGATATTCTTGGCTTGTCCAACGGCGCGCGCGCCGGCCTGACGGGTTTTGTCGCCGGGATCGCCAGAAAGACGATTCGCCACAACGTGACGATCAACAACATTCTGCCCGGCCCGTTCGAAACGGATCGTTTGCGCGCGACGCTTGAAGCGGGCGCCAAGGCCAGCGGAAAAACGGTCGAGGAAGTCGCCGCGCAGCGCCGCGACCAGAACCCCGCCGCCCGTTTCGGACAGCCGTCCGAGTTCGGCGACCTCTGCGCTTTCGTCTGCAGTGCGCAGGCGGGATACATGACGGGGCAGAACTTCCTGATCGATGGCGGAGCCTATCCCGGAACGTTCTAGTCGGGGTATGCGTGGCGCGGGCATAAAGCGGCGACGGGTAAAAGCCTATGGCTTCCGCCCGCGCCCTTCGGCATTATTGGCTTATCGCTGAACGCCCGATCAAGGTTCGCAATGCATCTGGAAAACTTCCTCCCCGCCGCCGTTTACCTTCTTGCAGTGACGGCGCTGTGCGTGGCGGTTTTCAAGCGCCTTGGCCTTGGCGCAGTGCTGGGTCTGCTGGTCGCGGGCATCATTATCGGTCCCCACACGCCCGGTCCGGTGGCGACCACGGACGTCGAAACGGTGCGCGAGTTCACCCACATCGGCGTTGTTCTGCTGCTGTTTCTTATCGGGCTGGAGATGGAGCCCTCGCGTCTGTGGCGCATGCGCCGCGAGGTGTTCGGCCTCGGCCTGTCCCAGGTTCTGGTCACGGGCGGCGTTCTTGCCGTCTATGCTTATTTTTTCATTCCTTCGGGATGGGCGCTGGCCATCGGCGTCGGCCTTACCTTCGCCCTGTCCTCGACGGCCTTCGCCCTGCAAATGCTGGAGGAACGGGGCGAGTCCGCCAGCCGCCACGGGCGAACATCGCTGGCCATCCTGCTGATGCAGGACATGGCGGTGGTGCCGTTGCTTGCGCTTGTGCCACTGCTGGCGACCGGCGGGGCCGACAGCACCATCAACTTCACGGTTGAAGGCAGCCTTATCAAGGTCGGTGCGTTGGTCGCCCTTGTGGTCGCGGGCCAATACATCATTCCAAGATTCCTCGATTTTGTTGCGCGACACCGGAACATGGAAGCCTTCGCCATGGTGGCGATGCTGTCTGTCCTTGGGGCGGCGTGGGCCATGGAGCATATCGGCCTTTCCATGGAACTGGGCGCTTTCACGATGGGCCTGTTGCTGTCCAGAACCGTGCATCATCATCTGTTGATTGCACAGATCCAGCCCTTCAAGGGCCTTATGATGAGCCTCTTCTTCATCTCGGTCGGCATGTCGATTGATGTCAGCCTTCTGGTTCGGGATTTTGGCCCCATCCTGCGCGATGTCGTCGCTATCATGGCGATCAAGACGGTGGTTCTTTTCGG
>JAPHTL010000343.1 GCA_026193355.1 Rhodospirillales bacterium | reverse complement strand
GTCATCGCGACCATGAAATGTCTCGGCGCGCCATCGCGCCTCGTCTTTATGGTTTACTTCCTGCAAATCGGCGTTCTTGCCCTCGTCGGTATCATGGCCGGGCTTTTGCTCGGCGGAATTCTGCCCGCTTTCGCCCTCCACGCCCTTGCGGGACACCTGCCCGTTCCCGCGCGCGCCGGCTTTTATCCCTGGCCACTGGCGATGGCCGCCCTTTTTGGCGTTATTTCGGCGGCGACTTTCGCCATCTGGCCCCTCATGCGATCCCGCAGGGTGCCCGCAGCCCAGCTTTTCAGAGCTGGCATTTCGCCCGAGGGAACCCGCGATCCGCTGGCGGTTTTCATAACAGGCGTCGCCGCCCTGACGTTGGCGGCGCTTATCATCCTGACCGCCAGTGAACGCTCTTTCGCGTATTGGTTCGTTGGTGGAACGATTGTGGCGATGCTTGCGCTGCGCGGCGGCGGCGCGCTCGTCACTGCGGCGGCGCGACGGTTTCGGCATCTCCCCAATGCGCTCTGGCGGCTTGGACTGGGCAACCTGTATCGGCCCGGCAACCGGACGGCCAGCGTCATGCTTTCCCTTGGCCTTGGACTTTCTGTTCTGGTCGCCGTCACCCAGATCGAAGGCAACCTCCGCTACCAGATCAACGAGCGGGTTCCCGAGCAGGCCCCCGCCCTTTTCTTCATCGACATCCAGCCCGATCAGGTTAAGGCCTTCGACGAAACCGTCAAGGCCGTGCCCGGTGCGGGTACACTGAAACGGATGCCGTCGTTACGGGGACGGATCGTCGCCATCAAGGGACAGCCCATCGAGAACGTCACCATCGCGCCCGACGCCGAATGGGCGATAAGGGGTGACAGGGCGCTGACCTATTCCGCCGAACCGCTCGACGGCGCCGAGATCACTTCGGGGGAATGGTGGCCACCCGATTACACGGGGCCACCCCTTATCTCGCTGGACGGCAAACTGGCGCGTGGTTTCGGCATCGGTCTTGGCGACACCCTGACCCTGTCGGTTCTGGGCCGTGAGATTGAGGCCAAGATCACCAGCCTGCGGCGAATCGACTGGCGCAGCATGCGATTTGATTTTGCGATCATCTTCGCTCCCGGCGTTCTTGAGGGCGCGCCACACAGCCATATTGCGGCCGCGCAGGCGACGGCCGAGGCGGAAACCGCCATTGAGCGCGCCATTGGCGATCGTTTCACCAATATCTCCACGATTCGTGTGCGTGAGGCGCTTGACGCCGCCAAGGGAATGCTGGAAGGCATCGGGGCCGCCGTCCGGGCCGCTTCCGCGGTCGCCATCGTCGTCGGCGTTCTTGTGCTGGGCGGCGCCATCGCCGTCGGCTCCAACCGCCGAATCGCCGATGCTGTTATCTTCAAGGTGTTGGGCGCGACCCGCAGGGCCGTACTTTTCGCCTTTTTGGTTGAATATTGTCTCCTCGGGCTGGCCACCGGCCTGATCGCCGCCGCCGTCGGCACCATTACCGCTTGGGCAGTCGTTGTCTTCCTTATGGGCAGCGCCTGGGTCTTTTTGCCGGGCGCCGCCGTCGCAGTTATCGCGGGCTGTGTTCTTTTCACCTTGCTGGCCGGACTTGCCGGAACATGGCGGGCGCTCGGACTCAAGGCCGCGCCCTTGCTCCGCAACGAATAATTTTCCTTTTCAATATTACGCTTTTCTCAAGTATTATTTCCCAAAGTCAAGGACGTCACTCTCATTTCAAAACGAGAATGGCGTCCTTTGAAACTTCGGCACAGACCGAATGACATGGAGGGAGGTTACAGTGTCCATACTCAACGAGTCCGCCTTTTGCGTGCGTAAAATCATCACCGCCGTTTCCGTCATATTTTTTGCTTTCGCCTGCATGGCCGTCCCGACGGACGCCCTTGCCGACAGCGCCCACCCCGATTTCGACGCCGCACGCGGCGGCCTGCTCTACGATCTTTGGATCAAGGTGACCGAGGGGTACGAGATTCCCCGTAACGCGCATCCCAACTACAAGGGCGACGCCAGCAAGAAGGACAGCTGGTTGTGCCACAGCTGCCACGGCTGGGATTACAAGGGCAAGGACGGAGCCGCCAAGGTTCCCGGCCCCAGCATCATGGGTGCCGTCGGCAAGCCCGCTGCGGACATCGTCAAGGTGCTGAAGAATGACGCCCACGCCTATACGGACGGCATGCTGTCGGACAAGGATTTCGCCCATCTCGCCCAATTCGTCTCTCGCGGGCTTATCGATGTGGACAAGTACATCGACCGCGCATCCGGCAAGGCGAAGGGTGACCTCGCGAAAGGCAAGACCTATTACGACACCATCTGCACCCGGTGCCACGCGATGGACGGCCGCAAGGAAGCCTCAGTCGGCAAGAAGGCGAAAGCCGACCCCTGGCAGGCCTTCCACAAGATCCGCAATGGGCAGCCCCTGAAGGAGATGCCCGCCCTGCTGGCCCTTGACCCGCAGATTGCCGCGGATATCCTCGCCTATATTCAGACTCTGCCGGATTAACGATTTCCCCGCCCCCGGCGCCTGATCGCCGGGGGCGGAGGATCATCCGGTAACGATCATGGAGGAATGACTGGAATGTTTCTTATTAAATTTTCACGACCGATCCGTGCCTTCGCCTTGGCCGCCGTGACGCTCTCTCTTGTCGCTGGCCCTGCCCTGGCCCAGGACAAGAAAGCCCCGGAAAAGAAGGCGGCCGAGGAGATCCCGGCCAGCGTCACGCACCAGATGTATCTGGACATGAAGCTGGGCAATCTCGATATCCACGGCGACAACGCGGTGGTCGAAGCGCTGGTTCTCCAGCGCGATATTCCCATCACCTACGAATATATCTCCACCCTGATGCGCACGCCCAACGCGTTCGGAAACGGCCCCGCCTGTATCGTCTGCCACGGCTCCAACGATCCGACGAAAAGCTACCGCGGGCTTGACCTCTCGTCCTGCGAGGGCATCCTGAGGGGCGCGACCGAAAACCCGACGCGACCGATCATCGTTCCGGGCAATCCCGATGGAAGCCTGCTTATCAGAATGATCCGCAACAACCGGATGCCCCTTGGCGTTCCGTTTTTCCACCCGGTTTCGTCCGAGGCCATCGACACCATCAAGAAGTGGATCGACGACGGCGCCAAGGATGACGAGTTCTTCCAGAAAAGCGTCCTGACGCTGTTCAGCAACCCCGAAGCCTTCGGCGGCAGCGCGCCGTGCGTCGAATGCCACAAGTCGCACCGCGATCCGCCCAGCTTCAACGAGGTCAACCTGACCAGCTACGAAGGCATCATGAAGGGCGCCTGGTCGAAAACCCGGGGCAAGGAGCTCAACAAGCCCGGCATCCCAATCGTCGTTCCCTACGATTCGGTGAACAGCCCGCTGTACCAGCGCCTGACCATGAACCGCATGCCGCCGGGCATCGATCCGGGCGAGGACATCAACCACTCCAATACCCTGTTGCTCCGTCGCTGGATCGAGCAGGGCGCATGGTGCAAATAACCGTGCATCCAGCACGCAACAAGGGCGGCGGGTTATTTCCGCCGCCTTTTTTTTGGCGCGCCAATACACAACCATGTGAACGCGGCATAATCGGTTATGGTTGATTTTCCGCCGCCTCCTGACATATTCAACCCTGTGAACATTCTTTTTTATGAGGTCTAAAAATGGCTTTTGGCTCTGATCCGCGATTGATGACCGGCGCCGAGGCGTCGGCAGCTCATATCGACGTCGGACTACGCACCTATATGTTGCGGGTCTACAATTACATGGCTTCGGGCCTCGCCCTGACCGGCGCTGTCGCCTATGGCGTCTCGCAGTCCGAGGCCGCCATGCAGGCGATTTTCGGGACCCCGCTGTTCTGGGTTGTCGCCCTTGCGCCGATCGGCATGGTTTTCTTCCTCAGCGCGCGCATCCACAGCATGAAGGCCGGCACCGCCCAGGCCCTTTTCTGGGTATTTGCAGGCCTCATGGGCCTTTCGCTAGCTTCCATTTTCATCGCCTTCACAGGCGCCAGCATTGCTCGCGTCTTCTTCATCACGGCCGCGACCTTCGGCGCGCTCAGCCTCTATGGCTATACGACCAAGCGCGATCTGGCCGGATGGGGCTCTTTCCTGTTCATGGGGCTGATCGGCATTATCATCGCCAGCATCGTCAACCTGTTCATGGAAAGCTCCGCACTGCATTTCGTGATCTCGGTGGTTGGCGTTCTGGTCTTCACCGGCCTTACCGCCTACGACACACAGCGCATCAAGGCTATCTATCTGGAATCCGATGCGGCGGAGGTGCATGAAAAGAAGGCCATTCTCGGGGCGTTGACCCTGTATCTGGACTTCATCAACCTTTTCATCATGCTTCTCCACCTGTTCGGCAATCGCGAATAGGCCTTGAAGGCATCCATGCAGAAGCGCCCGGAGGTTTCCCTCCGGGCGTTTTTCGTTGCAGGCCACTTCATCATCTTCATTTTGTCTTTTTTGACCCACGTCATTTGCTTTATTCCCCTGCCCCTGCTTTCTTTTACTCTTCGGATTAAAGTGTGGCTGGCTCAGCAGTCCCTCTGGCAACCAAGGATACCGTAATGGCCCTGTTGGAATTCAAGGAAACCTACCGATCGGGAATCGATCCCATTGATTACGAGCATGAAATCCTGATCGACCTTATCAACGAGTTGCACACCACCCTGGCCAATGACCACGACAAGACGCATGTCGAGGATATCCTGGGCGAGCTGCACGGCAAGATCTCCGCCCATTTCGCGTTGGAAGAGGCGACAATGCGCGAAATGGAGTATGCCGAGTACAAGCCCCACATGGAGGAGCACAACAAGCTCCTCGACGAAATTCTGGAGATCGGGCAGCGTTTCGCCAGGGATCCGTCCTACGATTACATGCGCGATCTTGAGGCCGAGATCCGGCACTGGTTCATGCACCACTTCGTGCAGATGGACAGCAGGTTGCACAACATGATGAAGGAAAAGGGCCTTACCTGATCGGCGCGATCCTTTTCTTGCCTACAAAAAGGGCTGCCCGCAGGGGCAGCCCTTTCTTCTTTTCCGGGTTTCGGATCAGGCGGCGAAACGTCGCAGCACATCCATCGCGGCATTAAGCTGACTCATGCGTACATGATCCCCCGCCGGCCCGTCCGGGTGATGAACGGTGGCCAGCATCCTGAACCGTGCTCTCAGATGCGTCTGGTCGGGTATGGCACGCGGCGGAAATCCGAGGACGTAAAGCGCATCCTCGCGGCTTTCGACGCCGTTCGGCAGCGGGCTGAAGGCAAGGGCGGACACCACCGCCCGCAAACGTTCCACTTCATCCCTGATTTCGCCAATGGGCACCGCATCCTTGCCCGCGCCATCCTTCTGCGGAACATCCACGTAGACCGTGGCATCTCCACGATCCACCGACAGGGCAAGATTCAGGGCGCGGCGGATGACCGTCACGTCCTGACCCGGCGGCATGCGGATTTGCAAACGCGGCTTGCGCCGCCATGGCCGCCCCTTCGAGGGGCCGGTCTTGAGCGTCACATCCTCGCGATCACCGGCATCGGGCTCACCCGGATCGGGAAAGGCGGCCAGGCGGTCCGCGGAAACCGTCAAAAGGACGGACCGCGCCAGATCGGCGACATTCACGCCCCGACGGGCCGCCAGATCACTGACCGCGTCACGAAATGCGCTTGAACAAGGAACCGTGTAGGACGCCTTGATCGCCTTCTTGTCTTCTTTGGGCATTACTTGATCCGCCTAAAGTTCTCAAAAGGTTAACAAAAGGTTACTACAAGTAGTTACTCGCCATTCAAAGAATAACTATATCTTCTATGCAACAAATATCCTGACTTTCACTCTCTGGTCAACTACGTTCGTTGGCATCGGCCTTTTTCGACAGCCTTTTTCACATACTGCCCTCCACAAAGACCTCTGAAATATCCTGCAACCATATGATTTATAAGGATTATATTAGACGGCCGGAAAAGCGTCGGACCGGTGGCGTTCGGCTGGCCTCCCCCCGTTGGATCCACCCGATATCCTCTGTAACTGGTTGATTTCTGGTAAAAATCATCATTTTCAGTCGCTTTGGATGTTTTCCAGCCCCAGCGCCAACTACATTTGCAGATATCGCGCGTCCTTGATCCTTTTTTGAGGGCCCTTCCTAAAACCGCCCCACAGACAAACAGTATAATCATTTGATTTTATTTGATTATTTCCGTCCGCTTTTTTGCGCAGAATCTGGTTTGCCCCGTAACTCATCCATCAAAAACAGTGGTGCGCCCAAGAAAACGTCTCTTTTTTCCTCGCCCGGGACTTTCTTTCAATACGCTATCGTTATTCGCATCGGTCGAAGATCTTCGGCGCCGGGACTGGAATCGTCCGACCGGATCGCGGGGAGCCCGGCAGCGCGCAAAATGGTCGACGGACCACTCAAGACACGATCCGCGACAACCAGAGCATCCGAGTTCGGAATGATAATTTGGACAAAAAGGAGGGGGTGGTGCCGATGGAGGGACTCGAACCCCCGACCCACGCATTACGAATGCGTTGCTCTACCACCTGAGCTACATCGGCGTTGCGGGCGGGAAATTACATCGCAAGTACAGGCGCGTCAACGATACATATAACGCATTGATTAACAAGGGCATTTTAACACCGTTCCGGTTCCGTGCGGGACATCGTCGCATCATTTGCGAAAGATGTCAGACCGCTGCACAACCGGAACATCGACCGGGGCCCGGCCAGGATCCCCGCCCCTTTAGTGTTGGGACGAGGCCTCTTTCTCCACTTCGATCAACGGCGCATCGCCGTCCCCGGCATCGCCGCCGGCATCGCCGGAGAGCAAGGCGACCGATTTTTCCGCTGTCGCATCGACCCCGAGGGCCGCCACGCGAATTGGCGCGCGCCAGGTCATGGTGTCAAACGCGCGACAATTGGGGCAAAGCGGTTGCCACTGTTCCAGCGCATTGCCGCACCCACCGCATACCCATGCCGGATCGGGATGGGCCATCGCCGCTTTTTGCAGCCACCCACGCGCCGCCTGGGCATCGCCGTTTTCGGCTTCTTCAAGCTCCGCCATCATGCGGCAAACGCGCCCGGGGGGCTGCCCGTCTACGGATCCGTCCGCCAAAACAAGAGAGAGGTTCTTGCGCGCCTCACCCCACAGTCCTGCCAGCAAGGCCGAAGTCGCCAGCGCCAGGCGGCTTTCCATGTGATTCGGGTTGAAACCGGCAAGACGTTCCGTTCTTTGCATGGCCTTGACCGGGTCCAGCGATACCGGCCCGCATGTCCCATAGGCCGTGAACAGATCGGGGTGCGGATTGCGCATCCAGGCCGCCTCTACCACGGCGGCGGCCTTTCGTTTCCGGCCGGCATCAACGTAGACGCGAACCAGATCGACGACCGCTGGCGTCAGGTCGGGCGCCAGATTTACCGCCCTGACCATCAGTTTCATCGCTTCGCGACCATCGCCGGCGCTTTCCGCCTGCCGCCCCTGCATCAGCAGGACAACCGCCCGGTGGCGCGATGCCGTCGACGCGTCACAATGGCCATTCTTTTCCGAAGATTTGAGGATGGTTTCGGCTTCGCCCCAACGCCCTTCGGCGACCAGCAGGTCGAAAAGCGTATTTCCGACCCACGCCGTCTTCGGTTTTATCTGAAACGCCCGGCGTGCAAGTTGCAGGGCCGTAACGTCGTCCCCCGCCGTGATTGCCTGATTCAACCGGCCACGCAGGCCAAGGAATTCCATTTCAGGATTGGCGCGCATCGCATCGAAAAACCGTTCCGCAGCGCCCTCATCGCCGTTGAGCTGCGCCGCCTGCGCCGAAAGCAGCATGGTCAGGGGCGGTTCCTCCAGCAGGTTTTCCGCCTTGCGAGCCAACCGGGCGGCTTCAACGGCGTCGCCCGCCGCGACAGCCACCATTCCCTGGGTCAGCGCGTCGTATCCCTTGCGCCGTTTTCGTTCCCGCCAGGAATCGCCGATCCGTGACGGGGCGCGACGGAAAAACAGCCAGAGCCGATAGAAAAGCGCCGCCATAACCGACAGCGCCGCCACCCCGATCAGCAGCACCGCCATCGTTGTGTCGATCCGGTACCCCTGCCAGACGAGGCTTACCGCGCCGGGACGGTCGGCCAACCAGATGGCCGCCGCAACAAGAACGGCGACCACTGCCAGGTACTTCATGGCGCGAAACATGGTCTAGCCCCTCGGCCCGGATGCGTTCTTCCCTGCAAGAAGGCTGATCGCGTGAAGATGGATATCGGCCAGCGCCCGTTCTGCACGCTGCCGGGATTCGGCCTTTGCCCGCCAGGCGGCGGCGACGTCAGCAGGCCCCCCCTCAAGCGTTGAAATGGCTGCAATCGCTTCGGCCAGGTCGCCCCGCTCAAGGGCGGCGGCGGTTCTTGCCACAACCGCGTCGACGCCATCACCCGACAGGTTGTCGCCGGTTCGGCGAACAGACACCACGGACGACAGCCTCTGGATCGTGCGTTGCCACCAGCCGTCGCCGTCGGGCGTGACCGATGCGCGAATGATCGCGCCGGAAATGCCGTCGAATTCGACCTGTAACGACGAAAGGCTTGGCATGCCGTGCGCCGCCAGGGGCTCCAGCGCCGCGACGGGTATCGCAACTTCCGGCGCATCGCTCAGGCTTTTGATCGCCGCCAGTTCAGAGGCGAAGGGCCGCGCCGTGGTCACGGCTGCGCGCAGTTGCCCGACGGCGATTACGAAGGCGGATGCGCCTGATTGACGGCCGGACACGCCGCTTTCCTGCTCCAGTTCCTTCAGGCGTTCACGAATTTCGTTCAGCGTCTGGTCGGCCTGTTGGGTCGAACGCGTTCCGCCCTCTTCAAGGCTGGCAATGCGTTCGGAAAGGGCCCTGAGCGCCGCCGAATCCGCGGCGACACCACCCGAACCGCCCTCAAGCCGGGAAACCCGATCCGAAAGCGCAGCAACCGCCTCGCCGGACCGGGGTGAAAGGACGGCAGCCACCTTCCGTGTTTCCTTGACCTCGGATTCCAGCTCGCCAACACGCGTCAGAAGCGCGTCAATCTGTTGGCGCATGCGTTCGCGTTCTTCACGGAGCGCAGCAAAATCGGGGGCCACGGCATTCGAAGATACGCCCTCCGGCTTCGGCGAATCGGGGCGGAAAGACTGGGGCAGGTTTTCGGCAAGGCGCGGGTACCAGAGGTCAAAGGTCGCCGCGCCACCGGCGACGGCGATGCCAGCAACGATCACTGCGGCCAGAAGCCCGGCACCGCTGCGTTCGGTTTTCGCCGATGTTTTTGCCGCCGTTTTCGCCACTGTTTCCGTTGTTGCTCCCGTCGCAGGCTTTGCGTTTTCTGGCGCAGGCGGCTGTTTCGGCGGTGTTTGCCCGGCCTTGTCGTCCTGTTTCACATTGGGTGTCGGGGCCGATTTTGCCCCGGTCTGCGCGTCCGCTGACGGCTCCGGCCGTGTGGATGCCGACTTTTTCTTCGCCGTTGCTGCCGGCTTGCTTTCGCCCTTGCCTCTGGCTGGCGGTGTCTGCGATTTCGCGGCCATGCTTCCGTCCTGTCGTTTTTCCTCGCCGCCCGTTGCGCGGGCCGCTTCAAGGCATTCGATGAGGGAATCCTGTTCCGGTCGGTCTGCGACCCGGATATCCCGCCATTTCAGAGCCGCCGCACGATCGGCGACGGCGGGACTGAGGCAATAGGCGGTCACACCGCCAATCGCCTTCGTCAGGCGTCCCTTGCGAACCAGCGTAACAAACGTCTCGATGGTACGGGGAGAGAAAAATAGGACACCGTCAACTTTCCCCCCTCGCAAAGCGACCGCGGCGTCGCGGTCCAGCCGCCGGGGCGTTTCGGCCGTGTAAAGAACGGCGCGGCGATAATGATAGCCCGCAGCCTTCAGATCGCCCGCCAGATCCCCTGCAAGTTTGCTCCCCGCAACATGCAAAAGGTGCCCTTTTGCAGGATCCACCCTTTTCTTCACCAGCGCAGCCAGGGTTTCGACATCGCCCTGTGCGCTTTCGACCTGTTTGAACCCGGCCTCAAGCGCCGCGCGGGCGGACGCATCACCGACCGCCCATACCGGCAGGTCACGACGATCGGATTTCGCGGCGAACGCCCGCACCCCGTTCGCACTGGTCACCAGAAGTCCCTGCACGCCATCAAGGTCAGGAGCGGCGCCATCCACGGTCAGAATATCGAGAAGCGGCGCCATGAACACCGAATGGCCGCGCGCCGCCAGCGCCTCGGCCAGCGGGGCGGCGTCATCGCGCGGTCTTGTAATCATCAGGCGCATGGCGGACCCCTCCACGCGGGCCGCGGTCAGTGGGCGGATACGGTCATAAAGTCGGGGCCGGCGCGCTTCTTGAGTTCCTCACCCGCATCGCGGCCCATGGCTTCGGCGTCAGACGGCGCACCGCGCCGTTCGGTGCCAAGAACCTCCGTGCCGTCCGGTCGCGCCACAAGTCCCCGCAGATTGAGCATCCCCTCATCGTCAAATTCGGCCAGCGCCGCAATCGGCGTCCGGCACGATCCATCGAGAACAGCCAGCAAGGCGCGTTCCGCCGTCACCCGCACGACCGTTTCGGGATGGTTGAGCGGCCTCAGAAAACGGTGGGCGGCGGCATCGTCGGTGCGACATGTGATGCCGATGGCGCCCTGGGCAACCGCGGGCAATAAAACATCGGTTTCGATCACGGCGGTGGCGACATGCGCCATGTCCATGCGGTTCAAACCTGCAAGGGCCAGAAGGGTCGCATCGACAACCCCTTCTTCCAGCTTGCGAAGGCGTGTCTGGACATTGCCGCGAAAGACTTCAACCTTCAGATCGGGTCGCCGGTTCAGTATCTGCGCCTGACGCCGCAGCGAGGCCGAGCCGACCACCGCGCCGGGCGGCAGATCGTCGAGCGTGGCGGCCTTGGGCGAGATAAACACATCACGGGGATCTTCACGTTCCAGCATGCAAGGCAGAACGATGCCATCGGGCAGCCAGGTCGGCACGTCCTTCATCGAGTGAACGGCAATATCGATCCGACCGTCCATCATCGATTCGTCGATTTCCTTGGTGAACAGGCCCTTGCCGCCGATTTCGGACAACGCGCGGTCAAGCACCATGTCGCCGGTCGTCTTGATGATCACCACTTCGACGGCGCCTTCGGCGGCCAGTTCGGGATGAGCGGCGCGCAGCCGGTCGCGGACTTCATGGGCCTGGGCAAGCGCAAGGGGGCTGCCACGGGTTCCGATTTTCAAGACAGGCATGTCAGTCATGATTCAGGCGTTTCTTTTCCATTTGTTTGGCGGATGGTTTGGCGGTTTCTTCTGCATTTGGTTCTTGGGCGGCTACAGAGTAAAGTCCCCGGCAACTTAGGCAAGACGCTTTTTCCATGATCGTATTGGGAATCGAGACAAGTTGTGACGAAACCGCCGCCGCCGTGGTCAGCGACTGCGACGCCGAAGGGCGTGTCCGGCTGCCCGGCGAGCGCATTCTCGGTCAGGTCGTGCTGTCCCAGATCGAGGAGCACAGGGCGTTCGGCGGCGTGGTGCCCGAAGTGGCGGCGCGTGCGCATCTTGAGCACACGGACCGTATCGTTGGTGAAGCCATGGCCCGCGCCGGTATCGGTTATGCCGATCTGGACGCTGTGGCGGCGACCGGCGGGCCCGGCCTGATCGGCGGCGTCATCGTTGGCGTGATGACGGGAAAGGCCATCGCCCTCGCTCACGACCTGCCGTTCGTCGCCGTCAACCATCTGGAAGGGCACGCGCTTTCTGCCCGGCTGAGCAACGACGTGCCGTTTCCCTACCTGTTGCTGCTGGTTTCCGGCGGGCATTGTCAGCTTCTGGTGGTTGAGGACGTTGGCCGGTATCGTCGGCTGGGCACCACCATCGACGACGCCCTGGGCGAAGCCTTCGACAAGACCGCGAAAATGCTTGGCCTGGGCTATCCCGGCGGACCGGCCGTGGAACAGGCCGCCGCCATGGGTGATCCCACCCGCTTTTCCCTGCCCCGACCCATGAAGGGGAGGGAGGGGTGCCATTTCTCGTTCTCCGGCCTCAAGACCGCCGTGCGGCAGGCCATCGAATCCTTTCCGCCCGGCCCGTTGACGCAGCAGGACGCGGCGGATATCTGCGCCGCGTTCCACGACGCCGTCACCGATGTGCTTGATGACCGGGTCAGTCGCGCGCTTCAGATTTTCCGCGATCTATATCCCGAGGGTGGCCCCCTTGTGGTCGCTGGCGGCGTTGCGGCGAACAAGGCGATCCGTGCGCGACTGGAATCCGTCGCCGCGCGCGCCGGAACCACCCTGATCGCGCCGCCGATCGAATTGTGTACGGACAATGGCGCGATGATCGCCTGGGCGGGGATTGAGCGACGACGCGCTGGCCAGTGCGACGGCCTGGATTTTGCCCCGCGCCCGCGATGGCCACTGGACCCGGACGCGCCGAAGGCTTCCTTCGCCGGGGTCAAGGCCTGAGAGCCGCTTGCCCGCCGCCGCCACAGCGGGCATAAGAAAAGCGTCACCGTTTTCATCGGGGGAGTGCGATGCAGAAAATCGGAATTGTCGGCGC